>RECS01000126.1 GCA_007693915.1 Saprospirales bacterium
CTCTACCGATGGATAGGTCAATATCAAAACATAATAGCTCTCCACAAATTGACCTCCTGACATTCCCGCTTCGAACAAGGGGATTTCTTCTGTTTTTCGGATAAAACTATCAATAACTAGAGGATGGTCAGTGCCAATTACCCCCTCCAATCCGGGAACGCCTAGTTCATCGATATAAAAAATCAGTTCGATTCGCTGATTATCGAGTTTTTCTCTTATCTCAATCGGGAAATCTATTGAAAAAAAGGATTTCGCTAATTGCTCAATTCCCCCGTAGGGCTCTGGATCTTGCTGTAAGCTATCTGTTACCGCTGCCAGATTTTGGAGGGATAGGGCAAAAATGAAAATGAGGAGAACTATTCGCATGCCCAAAAATAGTAAAATCTAGTAATGTCATAACTAAATGGGGATAATTTAAACCTTATTGGCTCATGAGTGGGTAGCTATTATAAATATCCCAATGCTTTCCATTGTGCTTAAGAATAGAAATACTTTCACAAAGCCATTTCTCCTGAAAGGTCCTTTCCGAAAATGCTTTCCATGCGCTATCAAAATTTTCTTCAGTCAAATCGCGGGTCGCTATGGTCATATGTGGGTGAAACCTACTCCCTGTTTCTTTAGGAGAAAAACCTGCATCATTTCTTAGGTTCTTCACCAAGTTTTTGCGAACTTCAATGATGTTCTCATGGTCTTTTACTTTGATGAAAATGACACCTTGAGCAAAGACATCAAAGTCCTCTAATTCAATGAAAAAAGGCTTCATGTCTGCAGCTGTTTCACGAATTACTCTGCAAAACAGCTCCTCCTCAGCCTCTTTTCTCCTGAATGGCATTACCAATGTAATGTGGGCAGGCGATTTTAAGGCATGAGCAGCACCGTATTTTTCCCTCATTTCATTCTTGAGCTCAAATACCTTTTGTCTGATATTCTGATTAGGAACTAGAGCAATGAAATACAGATTGGACATTTCACCTTGAATTTAATTGACCAAAATAGATGATCAAATTTTACTTTTTTATAAATCTTTTCACAACTGAATATTTTTCTGAAATAATTTGAGCAAAGTAAAGCCCATTGGGCAGGTGGGTAATATTGATTGATTCAGAATCTGCCAACGAATATTCCTCTATGATTTGACCACTTACATTCATTATCTGAACACTTAAAACACCAGACTGAAGAAATTCATTGTCCATTTTTATAAAGATCTTATCACTTGCCGGATTGGGATATACGGATAGACTTTCAAGTTGCTCCGTAGTTGAGACCGCGGTAGTCTCATCTAAACAAAAACGATAAACTGTACCCTCATCCGGTATGCTCCTTAATGTTGGAAAACCATCAAAATCCATGTAGTTATCCTCTGTAACGAGGAAAAATTCAGGTTGATTAGGATCTCCACTTAGTAGACCATAAAGCTCAAAATATTCATATTCATCAAACCCTGTGTCTAGCTCTTTTTCAATCGAAAAAACATTACCTACCAAAATACTATCCGTCATAAACTCCATTAGAGTTTCGCTTATCTCTGAAAATCCGTACCTTATTTCCACACATAGTGTCTCATAAAAAAATTCCATCTGGAAATTGATTCGAGACCTTAATCTGCCATCTCCTAAGAAGAGTTCTTCTTCAAATGCTACATTGTTAAATTCCATAGCTATGGATTCCTCTGTTTCTTTAAAAAGTATATGACCGGGATCTAAATTATTGCTATCAATAAGAGGAGAGACATTAGGTCTGCCCAACGCAAGGGCACCCCAATCTATCCAATATCTTACATCAGACGAGCTTGAATTGACAAGATATATCACACCATTACCCTCCAAAAATAGTATGTCCATTGGTTTGTCTTCAAATCCGGGTAGAATAAAGGGTTTGTTTAAATTAACATAAATATCTTCCAAATCATAGTCATCCCATATTCCTATATCCTCGGTTAAATTGATATAATCTTCCAGTGGCTGATAAGTCTGATTCAATTCATAGGAAAAAGTAAAACTTAGATCTGTTTCAATTTGGGCAGTCAACGAGAATGTAACAGAAACCAATAGAAATGTAAAAAAGTACTTCATAGTGGAGCATTTTGGTTAGTTAAATATTGCCATTCACAAAGTTTACGAATTAGCAATTAAAAAAGTTACCTCTTTAATCATTTTTTTGAAGAACCCATATGGAATTAAGTTATGTGTCTCAATTGGAGGAATCATTAAAATGGCATCTGCAGCCCTTTTGGACAATAATTGTCCACTTATACAAGCCCGGTTAATTGTGTGTGAGTGTGCTACTAAAAACTACTCGGGCTGAGCCTGTCGAAGCCAAAACTAAAAACTAAAAACTAAAAACTACTCAGGCTGAGCCTGTCGAAGCCAAAACTAAAAACTAAAAACTAAAAACTAAAAACTCTTTAGTGCTGTCGAAGCTCAAACTCTAATCAATTAACTTAAATTAAACAGCAACACCTTTTCCTTACCCCTTCCTCTCCTCAAAATCCTTCATCACATCCACCAGCACTTGAACAGAATCCAATTCCATGGCATTGTACATAGAAGCCCTGAAACCTCCTACCGAACGGTGGCCTTTGATGCCTGAAATACCTGCATTTTTGCATACTTCCAGAAAATCATTTTCAAGAGATTGGTATTTTTCATTCAATACAAAAGTGGCATTCATGCGCGAACGATCTTCTACAGCCGTAGTACCACGGAAAAGCGGATTGCGATCAACCTCACTATAAATCATTTCAGATCGGGCTATACTTCTCGCCTCCATGGCTTTTATCCCTCCGTTTTTCTTGACCCATCGAAGGTTGAGCATGGATACATAGATTGGAAAAACAGGTGGAGTATTGTAAGCCGAATTCTTTTTAATATGGATACGATAGTCAAACATTGAGGGAATGTGGCGATCCACTTTGCCCAATAAGTCCTCCCTGACCACAATTAGAGTTGTACCGGCAGGGCCCATATTCTTCTGCGCACCTGCATAGATCAACCCAATCTTTTCCATATCTACCTTATAGCTAAAAATATCAGAAGACATATCCACTACCAGAGGAACCGAAGTCTCCGGCATATTTCGGAATTGTGTGCCAAATACTGTATTATTAGATGTGATATGGAAAAAAGCAGCATCCGAAGGCACAGAATAATTTTTTGGAATGTGGGTGTAGTTATCCTCCTTTGAACTGGCAACAACATCAATATTACCAAAAGCTTTGGCTTCCTTAATAGCTTTGTCTGCCCAGGTGCCCGTATTGATATAAGCAGCTTTACCATTTTGTGGAAGTAAATTCATGGGAGCCAGGGCAAATTGAGTAGATGCACCACCACTAACAAAGATGGCTTTGAACCCATCGGGAAGTTCAAGTAATTCATTCACCAGTGAGATGGCTTCATTCAGTACGGCATCAAATTCCTTGGAGCGATGTGACATTTCCAATAAGGACAAGCCCGTATCCTGAAAATTGACTACTGCCTGTGCCGCCTCCTGAAAGACTTCCGGAGCTAATATTGATGGACCTGCACTGAAATTGTGGATTTTCATGGATTTTCCGATTTATAAATGAAGTACAAAGCTAAAGAATACCGTGAACTTAACCATATAACAGCTTCCAACTTTTCCGAATTTAATAAAAATTGAGTCCAGTCCGATTTTTTTTATTGGATCATTAGATTAAAATTATCATTCGAACTTGACACAATAGAAAAAGGGGTAATCCATTTTGGAAAACCCCGAAGTATTTTAAAAAAACCTTATCTCCTACAATCCCTTCAACGCATTCTGTATGGCATCAAAGTTCGGAAGTTGACCGGCATCGTCCAATACCTCGGCATACTGAACTACTCCTGCCTTATCGATTACAAATGCAGAGCGTTTTGATACCCCTTTTAATCCAAGTACGAAATCCTCATAATATGCATCATATGCTTTTGAAGCCGTTTTGTTAAAATCAGACAGCAAGGGAAAATTCAAGTTTTGACTACCTTTAAACTCTTTTAAAGTGAAAGGACTATCTACAGAAATACCGTAAACGTTAGCATTCAGGTCTTCATAATTTTTTAAATTATCCCTTACACTACACAATTCTGTGATGCATACAGAAGTGAATGCCATAGGAAAAAACAGTAGTACTGTCGCCGACTTCTCAGCCGGAATTTTAACATGCTCTAAATCGGTATTTAATAGTTCTAGTTGTGGAGCTTGAGCCCCTTTTTGAATTTTCATGGTTTTCATTTTATTTTAAAAATGTAAAACGCAGAACATACCCATAGGGTTTTAGAGTTATGATGAAATTTATAGTACTATCTTTATCAGGGCGTACAATTGTCAAAAGTAAACACTGTGGATAAAAATAGCACTATTAAAAAGTTAGAAAATAAAAGGAAGACCGCTCCATTCTGGAACGCATATTCGATCAAATTCTCAACCTTATCAAAAACAAACCACTATGACCTTCTTAGAAAAAGTACAACTTATCGAAAGAGTAGATCAATTGATTCG
>RECS01000159.1 GCA_007693915.1 Saprospirales bacterium
AGAGTAAAAAGAAAGGCGTATTGAATGAAATACAAAATTAGGGTTAAAAATCTATAATGACTATCCGCTTTTATAAACGTTATCATGCCAAGTAGTTGATACTGAGGCTACTAGTAGTCTTTCAAATATGTTGTCGATATATCTTCTATTGAATTTATAGCAGAACTCGTCTAGATAATTTTGGAGGTAACTTGAATTTATTGAGTGATGAATGCCCAATAACAATCGCTTGGCATTACTGATTGCTATGGACCCATGGGAAAACCTTACTTACCTCTCTCTTGTCATAAATTATTTCTACATCATGTGTTTGTATTATTTGCTTTAATTTGGAATACCCTGTATATCCATCAGTTTTAACCTCAGCATCCTCTGATATCATTTTTTGAACCTCATAGTTTATAGAAGTACTGTCCAATTTATCCACTACTGTCATTTTGATGTGGCCCACAGTTTTTTTAGGTTTATGCCTGTTTTTATAGGTTTGCTCAACTGGCTTGGATTCTGCTGCTACCAACACTTTTGCTTGTCTTTCACTACCTCGACCTCTTTTGTATTTTGCCTCTCCTTCTTTGCCTTGGTTTTCCGGCTCACTATCTGATTTTTCGAAAAATCCTTCATCCATTTCTACATATTCCGTTAACTTATACTGACTATCTCTATATCGCATACCTAGTCTTAGTTTGTGAAGCATTGCCCATATCGGCTCATATCTTTTATGTCCTAATTCTTTTTGTAGCTGCAAAGCCGAAATACTTTTTTTGGAAGTTGTCAAATATGCCATAGCTGTCAACCAATACCGGAAGGGTAATTTGCTACCTTCTAATATTGTCTCACTTTTCAGCGTTGTTCTAAACTTACATTCCTTACATTCGTATTGCCACGGACTTTGCTGCCAGTAATGATCCTTACAGCCACATTTCTTACAGACTACCCCAACTTGGTCTCGTATCTGCTTGAATTTCTCCTTACATTCCTCCTCATTTGAATACTTTTGATAAAATTCTGATAGTGTCATAATCCTTTTTTTTTCAAAGATATGAAAAATTATTTAAACAAACGGACAGTCATTTATTTAATATTTTTACCAAAAAGATTCAACATAATATGATTTTATCTTTGTTTGATTTAAATACATTTTCAAATAGGCCCATTCCAGCACGATTGAAGACCTGAAATGAGTGATTATTTTTCATCAGCTTGCAGGTAACATCATTAAGCTCTTGATTGAAAGGAGCAATATGTAGAAGGTCTTTTTTTAAATCGCAGGATGCGAAAAGGCCAATAAAATAAAAGGGGAAAAGGTGTTTATTAAAACTCTTAACAGCGTTTATGGCAAAGAATTCATTGGTGGTTACAAAGTGTAAACCCCTTAGGTAGTTAGCACATAAGGAGTTATGATAAACCTCCGATTTCAGATAATCGGCGCTAAATTTAAAATATGACCTAAACACTGTAAAGCTTATTTTAAGACCAAATACATAAATAAAAGTAGGTACTCAAGTTACCCACGTACAAAAGAAAGTTTACTAAAAAAATACAACGAAAACTCTCCAGCTAAAACCAGGGTGTTTCAGAAAGTTTCAATGAAATTGTTTAAAAAACTAGCCACTTTAGTTTTCTCCTCAAATTATATGCTGCAAAGATACCGTCCAATAAAACCAATAACTTCCTATAATTTGCCAAAAAAAACCCTATTTCTGCCATTCTAGAAAATAAAAAAAACACAAAAAGTCTTATATACTTACAAATCAATCCTATATGAATTGTTAAAAAAAATAAAGCCTACTCACTGATGTAATATTGCCATTAAGGAAATATAAGCACAAAATCACTATATTTGCATAAACATTTCAGAATTGAGGTCATTTTTATTGCCGTACAACCATACCCTTTTTACTGCATTATTGAGTTTTTTTTTATTCCTAAATGAAGGAATAGCAGTCAATGGAACAGATCCAATAAGTATACCTTTTTCTGCCATAAAAAAATCCTTACCACTGGGTGATTCCTTGATTCAAGTTTGGGAATACGAGTTTCAGGACACTCGACTTCATAATTTAAGACCTCATATTTATCTCGAAGAGAATGGTCTGTTCTATTTATTTTCAAGCATCGGCTTTTTTACCTTTGACAAGAGAACGCTGTATGAACTTCCCCAAAAAAGTCTATTTCCGGCAACAAATATAGACTACAGTCTTTTAGACAATAATGGTTGGCTTTGGTTGATGAATAATAATTTCAATCCTTATCGTCCTATCTATAACATTCAATTTTTAAACCTAAAAACCTATCAACAAAAAGTTCAAAGAGATTTTTTTGAGGATTCCAACTTAAAAAATGTTCACCTGACTGCTATTTTTCAGCTGAGCTCAGGTGAAATAGTCTTTTCCACTTCGGATAAATATATTTATTTGTACCACGATGGCGAAGCTAAGGCTCTTTTTGCAAGTGAGCACTTGGTTTTGTTGGGAATAGGTCCCGGGGATAAACTTATCCTCATGGACACCAATCTGGATCAAATTTTATTGAAGGGAATTGGAAAGGATGGAGACAGTCAATATTTACCCAAATTTAATTTTAGAAATACCATCCTGGAATGTTACCTGAAAAATGGTCAATTGGTTTGTCTGTCAGGCATCAATCACCCTCAAAAATTTTATACTTTAACTTTAGAATCATCTGAATTAAGCTGGATTTCTCGCGCATTTCCACCTAAGTCACTTTTTATTTTTAATCAGCTGAAACCCTATCTCATTTCAATCGCAGAGCCAAAGAAGTTTTATTTCCTGACAAAAGATGGGGCGGTGAAAAACACTTTTTCCGAAATAATATCTAAAAACTTCAGCTTGACAGACCAAAGCTCAATTTTTTTTTCGGACCAAAGATTAATTTTCCCCACCAATAATGGATTAATTATTGCAAAATTAGTTAAGAATAAAATATGTAATGCACTCAATAATGAGAGGCCGAAACAATTGTCTTCCAGGGGCTTAAAGTTTCAAAGTAAAAATGAATTATGGGTTAGCTCTTATTCCGGCTTTCACAGCCTTAACTTTAATCTTCAGGATTGCACAATTGAACAAACAAAAACCAGCTATTCTTGCACTCCTTCTTATATCCACCAAACACTAATTTCCCCGGATGGCGATAAAAAAATCAAATTCTCAAATAACATTACCACCATTAATTTATCAGATGGTAGTTGCAGATCGCTGGAGGTAAAACTCTTTGGAATTGATGAAATCTGGGACATGCTACCCTTAACTAATGAATGGTATTTATTGGGCACTTCTACTGGATTATACCTGACTAATCTTAGTCATAATCCACCGATAAAAGTAAAATTCCAGGCCGACCCGGTTGACGAAGTGTTGTTTGATGGATTCGAAAGAATTGAATTTTTTCGATTAAAATATTCATTGGATTCAAACAGTATTTTCGCTGCATCTTCAAAGGGACTCTTTGCACTTAACCTTCCTAATAGCCTAACAGAGGAGAGCAGCAATTGGTCTGTTTTAGAGAGGGTTCAAGCTGAATTAGTTGTTAGGGATGTCTTTGAATTAAACGATGGAAGTTTGCTACTCGCATCACAGAATAATGGAATAGTTTGGGTCAGCAATGATAATGATCGACGTATTCTTGCTGAGTACAATACCAATAATGCGCTCAGAAATAATTTTTCACATAATATCCTACAAGATGAATTAGATAGAATATGGGTTTCAACCAATTTTGGCTTGTATCTAATTGATTTAGAAAGAAATATTTGGCGAGCACTTAGTCAGTTCAATGGTTTTTCAGACAATGAGTTCAATTACCTAGCTGCAGCCCAATCTAAAGAAGGGTTAATGGCATTTGGTGGACTAAATGGAGTCTCCATTTTTGATCCTAAAAAATTTGATATTGAATGTAAGAAAAATACGTTCTACCTTAAATCAATTCAAGCACTAAAAAAACCAGAAAAGATCCTCGGAAAGCAGAATTACTCAGAGAATTCCCATAAAGCGTTTTTTGCATCACTGTACCCAAAAAATCAGGAATTGCAATTCCATTTTTCCGGACCAAATTTAGAAAGGTTTTATAGTTTTTTTATCCGAAAGTCCGGAACTCGAGAGTGGAGCAGACTGTCAAATAATAAAACCCTATTAGTTGATGTAATCCATCCTGGAGTAAATCAATACGAATTAGCAGGGATACTTGGTAACGGGAAAGTAGTTCTATCGGAGCAAGAAATTACCATTGATCTGAAAGAAAAAAAGAGTAGCTTAATTTGGATTCTATCTTCCTTGGTATCACTTGCTTTTATTACTTATTTTTATAAACGAAGGAAAAGGAGGGCGACTAAACCAAAGAATGGCGTTCAAGAGAATATTCAGAAATATGAACACTCGGAGAATTTAGTAAAAGAAAACACCAATTATTTTCAACCTTTAAAATCCCCCAAGTCCGTATATTTTAAAAACTATCAGAATCTACAAGAAGTTAAAGAACTCAATAATCTAATCTTTGACCTCAATGAAAAAGAAATCCTTCCAAAAGGAATTGCAGAAGATGATATGGATTTTATTATTTCTTTAAAGACATTCATATTAGACTCTCTCAATGAAGAATCCATCAGCACAGAAGAATTGGCAAGAAAAATGACTGTTAGCTACCGACAACTCCATAGATTAATCACTGAAAAAACAGGACTAACTCCCAATAAATTTATAGCTTTGGTAAAGGTCATCGCGGGAAGGAGAATTCTCACATTGGATCGCAATAAAAATGTTAAGGACACCTCATATTACCTTGGATACAGCAAACCATCTCACTTTTCAACTTTGTTCAAAGAAGTCTATGGAATAAGTCCCAAAAAATATCAAATGAAGTTGAAGACCCTCATTGAAAAAATAGAGGCCATTACTCAGGGTAATAATTCAGAATAGACAATTAGTAAGCTATGGAATATATTCAGTTTGTAATCTGAAAATGATAAAAAGAGAAGGAGGTTTCTAATTTATTTTAACTTGCAGCTTTTATAGACCGAGCTTAACTACAATGGAATCCATAGACGACATCAGAATTCACTTTAGCAGTGATCAGCTTTTTTTGCTGAATATGTGCTTAATGTTCATCATGTTTTCTATTTCACTTAACCTAAAAACAGATGACTTTCTGCGACTTGTCAGACAACCGAAATCATCGGTAATAGGTCTGATATCACAATTAATTTTACTACCTATTTTTACCCTCATACTCATACAACTGTGGGGTCTTCCTGCAAGTGTGGCCTTGGGGTTAATATTGGTTGCTTGTTGTCCGGGAGGAAATATTTCCAATTTTTCAGTTCATTTGTCAGGCGGAAATACAGCTCTTTCTATAACACTGACTTCAATTGTCACTTTATTTGCTATTGTAATCACACCGGTGACCTTTAGTTTTTGGGCGGGGCTATTACCATCGACAAGTGCACTACTTCAAGAAATATCAGTGAATTATGGCGAGCTTTTGATGAGTATTTTTTATCTTGTCTTATTGCCACTCACAGCAGGAATTACGATCAATACCAAATTTCCGGAAATAGCAAAAAAGATCAGTAAACCTATTCAAAAGATCGCCTTGCTTATTTTTATCCTTCTCATCCTATTTGCTGTTTGGGGAAACAGAGATGAACTTGCCTTTTACCTTCAATTGGTATTTTTTCTTGTTCTTGTACACAACGGCGGGGCACTTGTGATGGGCTATTATTTTGCAAAAGCAAACCGACTCCCGATAGCTGATGCCAAAGCCATCTCTTTTGAGACCGGAATTCAAAATGCCGGACTTGGGCTGGTACTGGTTTTTAATTTTTTTGATGGTCTTGGAGGAATGATGCTGGTCATGGCATGGTGGGGAATCTGGGATATGATCTCAGCACTCGGATTGGCTATGTATTGGAAGCATCGATTGAAATTAAAAGATAAGTGAGCATGCTATGCATTAAGATGAACGAGCTAGGTGGGCACGAATACTGCAATAGCACGAAGTCGTACCCGGTGAAGCGAGATGAGATAATGCACCACTGAGATTTTTATGGATTTTAGATACTCGGTTTTTATTGGACTTAATATGACTTAATTAAAATTTCACAGTAGTCTCTATTAGCTCTCCATCGCGTCGATAATGCAATTCAGCTTCATCTCCGGATTCAAACTCACTTAAGCTTTGCATGTAATCATAAATGTCAGTTATCTCTATTTCTCCAAGTTTAATGATGATGTCCCCTCTTTGCAGACCGGCTTTTTCGGCAGGATTACCGGATGTTACCCCTTCAAGTTTGAGACCATTACCACTGAACATATAATCGGGAATAACCCCTAATGTGACAGTAAACCGGGGAGCCATTCTGGATTCTTCTTGCTGTGTTTTTGAAAAATCCAATTTGTCTTCCCCATCAAGCTTTCCTATTAGATTCAGTGCAAAAGAACCAATTTCCAGCATGCCGGAATAATTGATTTTATCGGGAGTATCCCACGGTCGATGATAGTCATCGTGAAGGCCTGTAAAAAAGTGTATAGCGGGCACTTCTACCAAATAGAAAGAAGTGTGGTCTGAGCCACCTATGCCCGATTGTGAAAAGGTCAAATCTAGGTTACTCCTGTTGGCCCGGGGAAGTCTTCTCTCCCAAAGCGAAGAGGTAGCTGTTCCGTTAATCATGAGTTGTCTGTCCTCATTTAATCTGCCTACCATGTCAAAATTGAGCATGTAATTCAGGTTCTCTATTTCCCCTACAGTAGGATTTTTAGTCCAGTAACCTGACCCCCAAAGTCCTTTTTCCTCTCCTGAAAAAGCAATGAAGATATAATTGTTGGAGGTGTGAATACCTGCTGACAATCTGGAAGCCAGATAAAGCATCATTGCCACACCGCTGGCATTGTCATCTGCCCCATAGTGAATAGCCAGACTGTCGCCTGTATAAAGAGAATTTTTCTCTCCCCATCCAATATGATCGTAATGAGCACCCACTACAACCGTATAGGGGGCTTTATTGTCAATATAGCCAACCACATTTATGCCGGTAATTTCTTTTCCTTCTTCTGCTCGCGCATGAGGATGAGGCAATTGAGTACCGGTAAAGGTCTGATACCAAGTACCATGATCACCGGCGGCTTCTAATCCAATATTTTCAAAACGTTCGGCAATATAAGCAGCAGCAAGTTGTTCCCCCTTGGTTCCGGTCTCCCTACCCTCTAGTTCTTCAGAAGCCAGATAATTGATGTCAGCAGTTAGTTGTTCAAGAGGGCTAAGTGTTGAAACAGTGGGCAGTTTTGTACCACAAGATGTCATAATCAAGACCAGTCCAAAGGCTGTTAAGATTGTCAAAAGCTTGTAAATAGATGAAGTTTGTTGCATATTCTTTATTTTTGCGACCTAAATTTACGGAAAATTTAAATACATGAAGCAGAATCCTTTTGTATTATTTTTGTCAATTAGCCTTAGTTTGTTGTTAATCAGTGGATTATCAGCACAGGATACCAAGGAAGCAAAACGCGCATACGAGCCCAATGCAAATGAACATATACACAAGCAGGAAAAATACTTCAAGTCATTGCATCAAATGACTTTTGGTGGAGCCAATGCAGAAGCATATTTTAGTTTTGACAATACCCGCCTTGTGTATCAAGCAAAAAATCAGCACTGGGATGTACAATGCGACCAAATCTTTCTTATGGATTTAGGTGAGACTTATTCTAATGAAAAAATGCCACCAAGGATAAGTACCGGATTAGGTAGAACTACTTGTGCATATTTTTTGCCCGGTGATTCCCTTATTTTATATTCATCAACTCATTTAGGAGGTGCACCATGTCCACCGGAACCGGAAAGAAGAGTTGGTGGTCGTTACAGCTGGCCGATCTACAGGACTTTTGATATTTTCATTGCTGACCTTGAGGGAAATTTAGTTACTCAACTTACCGACAATGTTGGATATGATGCAGAAGCCACAGTATCTCCAAAGGGAGACAAAATTGTTTTTACTTCATTGCGGAAAGAAACCGGAGACCTCAACCTTTACACCATGAATATAGATGGTTCAGATCTGAAGCAAATTACCACTCAAAAGGGGTATCAGGGAGGTGCTTTCTTTTCACCGGATGGATCACAAATAGTATTCAGAGGTTCTGCCTTTACAACTGATGAGGAAGTGAAGGAATATCAAGAACTTCTTGGCGAAGATTTGGTTCAGCCTACAAAAATGGAAATTTTTGTAATCGATGCAGATGGGGAAAACTTAAAGCAGGTAACTAAACTGGGGGGTGCAAACTGGGCTCCTTTTTTTCATCCTTCAGGAGAGAAGATTATTTTTTCCTCCAATCATCATACAGAAAGAGGTCATCCGTTTAACCTTTTTATGATCAATGTAGATGGCACCGGATTAGAACAGATAACTTTTGGTGAAACATTTGAGTCATTTCCCATGTTTTCTCATTGCGGCACTTATTTGGTTTTTTCTTCAAGTCGCAATAACGCTGAAGGAACAAGAGACATAAATGTATTCATTGCTGAGTGGAAGGAGTAAAACAAGATATTTTGAAAAGCACAGAATTTAGATCAGGGGATAAACAAAGTTGTCCAAAAAATAATTATTCAGACCAAGTTTCTGACAATGAGTCAGTAGCAATATCATCATGTGCAGCATCAGAATTAAATGAGCCATTGAGTTGGCGACCAAGAGACCTAAAAAGATGGGCCTTGGCAGGCTTGGGAATGGTTTGTGTAGGTTTGGGAACGCTGGGGGCAGTAGTGCCCGGATTGCCTACTACCATTTTCGTCATTATCGCAGCCTGGGCTTTTTCAAAAAGTTGTCCATGGCTGGAAGACAAAATGCTTCGAAATAAATTATTGGGACCATCTATGGAAATCATTGATGGCAAGAGACCATTCACCCGCAAAGCCCGTGCTATCGCAATGAGTATGATGTTCTTTTTTGGCTCTACCAGTATTGCCTTCTTATATTACACCGAAGCCACTCCACATTGGGTACTATGGGTTATATTTTTCGCATTGATAGCCGGCGCTATATCCATTATTAAGTATAACCCAAGAGGATCTGCTAACTCATAAAGTTTTTTTAATTTTGACCTTTCAAAAGCTTATGTGTTAAAAATATCGTTTATTTGTCATTAAATCAAAATGGCTCCATTGCTTTACTATGGTAAAAAAAGTATTATTCCCCTTAGTCCTTCTGTCATTTGTGCTGATATCCTGTTCAAATGACTTTGACTTGTTCACTGAGCGGGAAGTGATTCCTGTAGTTTACGGTTTATTGTCAACTGCAGACACCATACAGTACATTCGTATTGAAAGGGCTTTTTTAGATAAAAACAAAAGCGCATTTTTAGTCGCAGGGGAACCTGATTCAATCTATTTTGATGACATCCGTGTCATTTTAACTGATCCCATTACCAATGAAGAGTTTGAATTAGAAAGAGTTAATCTCGCTGACAAAGGTTTAATCAGAGACGAAGGTTTTTTCCCTGCAGACCCCAACTATGTTTATTCTATTCATTCAGAAATAATTAACTTAAAAGGTGGAGAGTTTTATGTGCTTAAAGTATTTAAGGAAGATGAACTCCTGGCAAGGTCTGATGCAAGGGTGATCCCTGATTTGATTTTACGATCACCAACAAACGTTCAAAATAGTATAAATCTGCAAGGGGCCTTTCGAAGAACAATTCGTTGGGACCAAGCTCCAGGAGCTGAGTTCTACAATCTTAGATTTTTCATTAGATATGATGAGAGGAATGCTGAGAATGGGGGTGACTTCGAGC
Organism: Saprospirales bacterium; assembly: GCA_007693915.1. Lineage (GTDB taxonomy): Bacteria > Bacteroidota > Bacteroidia > Chitinophagales > Saprospiraceae > PWJY01. The sequence continues at coordinate 9,798 of RECS01000159.1, forward strand.
CTAAAATGGTAGTTTGGAATATAGCTTCAAGAACTGACAACAATACCATCAGAATCTCGGGCGATGAATTTCTTGAGTTTTTAGGCAATGCTATTGACGAAAACCCGGGAGTACTCCGAAGGTTCAGAGCTATTGACATTCGCATAGACGCCGGTGGAGAAGAACTTGCCAACTATGTCAATGTTGCTTTGGCCAATACTGGAATTACCGCATCACAAGAAGTACCTATTTATACTAATATTGAAGGAGGTTTAGGGGTATTTAGCTCAATTAATTACCTGGAAGCACCCGATTTTATCCTCACCAGCGAAGCTCTCGATTCCCTCATTAATGGACGTTTTACTGCCAATTTGAACTTTATTCGGTAAGATATTCTGACTTATTGGCAGCTATTTTGTCAGCTTTCCGCCAATTTCGGGTAAGCCTGTCAGTTATTTCATAATGGCATAATGGTTGATCATTTGGAAGTATAAACAACCAATATAAAAATCAATAATTATGAGTAAAATAATCGGAATAGATCTTGGAACGACCAACTCGTGCGTAGCCGTAATGGAGGGAAACGAGCCTCAGGTTATTTCCAATGATGAAGGGAGAAGAACTACACCTTCTATTGTTGCTTTTGTTGACAACGGAGACAGAAAAATAGGAGATCCTGCCAAGCGTCAGGCGATTACCAATCCTACGAGAACGATAGCTTCTATAAAGCGATTTATGGGGACTCGTTTCAGTGAGGTAAAAGATGAAATTGATAATGCTTCATATAAGGTTGTCAGGGGAGAAAACGACACCATTAAGGTAGAAATTGATGACAGGTCGTATACCCCTCAGGAAATTTCTGCTATGGTACTTCAGAAAATGAAGAAAGTAGCTGAGGATTTTCTTGGGCAAGAAGTAACTGAGGCTGTAGTGACAGTACCTGCTTATTTTAATGATTCCCAAAGACAAGCCACCAAAGAAGCCGGAGAAATTGCAGGTTTGAAAGTGAGAAGAATAATTAACGAGCCTACAGCAGCAGCCTTGGCTTATGGTTTGGACAAAAAAGGTCAGGATGCAACTGTTGCAGTTTATGACTTGGGCGGTGGTACATTTGATATCTCCATACTAGAATTAGGAGATGGGGTCTTTGAGGTAAAATCAACCAATGGTGATACGCATCTCGGAGGAGACGATTTTGACAGAGTTTTAATTAACTTTTTTGCCGATACCTTTAAGGAGCAGGAGAACATCGACTTGAAAAAAGACCCTATGGCACTTCAGCGATTGAAAGATGCTGCCGAAAAGGCAAAAATTGAGTTGTCCAGTTCCACAGAAACAGAGGTAAATCTACCCTATATTACAGCTGTTGATGGTGTTCCAAAGCACCTTGTACTTAAAGTAAGTCGTGCAAAATTTGAGCAATTATCAGACCAATTGGTTGAGCGAACTTTAAAACCATGTGAAGCTGCCTTAAAAGATGCCGGACTTTCGAAAAGTGATATTGATGAGGTAATTTTGGTAGGTGGTTCGACCAGGATTCCAAAGATCCAACAAGCTGTTGAAGAGTTTTTCGGGAAAAAACCCAACAGAAGCGTAAACCCGGATGAGGTAGTAGCTATTGGAGCGGCTATTCAGGGTGGTGTTTTAAGCGGTGATGTACAAGATGTATTGTTGCTTGATGTCACTCCGCTATCAATGGGTATTGAAACCATGGGTGGTGTGTATGATGTGGTCATTGAAGCCAACTCTACTATCCCGACCAAAAAGTCAAAGATATACTCCACAGCAGCCGACAATCAGCCTAGTGTTGAGATTCATATCCTACAGGGCGAAAGAAGTATGGCAAAAGACAACAGAACTGTAGGCCGCTTTATTCTTGACGGAATACCACCTGCACAAAGAGGGACTCCACAAATTGAAGTGACTTTTGATATGGATGCAAACGGCATTTTAAATGTAAGCGCCAAAGATAAAGGAACCAATAAAGAACAGAAAATAAGAATCGAAGCTTCAACCGGGCTGAGTAAAGAGGAAATTGAAAAAATGAAGTCTGAGGCTCAGGCCAACGCAGCTGCGGATAAAGAGGCAAAAGAAAAAGTAGATAAACTGAATACTGCCGATACGCTTATTTTCCAGACCGAGAAACAACTTAAGGAAGTTGAGGATAAAATCCCGGCCGACAAAAAGGAAGTTATCGAAAAAGCAGTTGCTGATTTAAAGGAGGCACACAAAACTCAGGACATCGCGGCTGTTGACTCCAAAATGGAAGCCCTTAATGCCGCTTGGCAGGCTGCAAGTCAGGATATCTATCAGGCTACGCAGGATGCACAAAATGCGCAGGCAAGTGCCAGCGAAAATGGTGCCTCAGCTGACTCAACAGAATCAGAATCAGGTGCAGATGATGTAACTGATGTTGAATTTGAAGAGGTTGACGACAACAAAGACAAGTAAGATTTCATAAGGTAGAGTTTTTAGATTAGGAAGAAGCCACTCTGTTTTTTTTTGCAGGGTGGCTTTTTTTTCTATACACATTTAACCAGAATTGTCGTTTTCTGACTTGCGAACAAAAACATCAGAACTAACCTGGATTATTCACAAAATTTCTACTGCAAAGCCAAACTGTCGGCTATAATTGAAAATGCTCGAAATTTGTTATCCTCAAAATTGGGCTACAATTCCTTCGGATAAAAATTTCTGCGCTTCCCAATTCTATTGACATTTTTGCTTTTCGTAACGAAATCTCATGAATAATCCGGGCTAATTGCCCTAAACTTTCATTGCAAACTTTTGAATTTTTTCAGCTCCAACAGAAACTGCCATGAAATGAATTGAGGAAGTTTTTTTTAAAGTATCTTATTTGTGGTTGCTATATGATAACTTGTGTTATTCACCATAAACCTCAATCCGGAATGGTCATAAGATTTGCATCATAAAAAGCTGGAATTCAATTCTGTTATGACCATTAGATTTAGATCTGCAAATTTAAAGTTCATTTATTTGCATACCGACCCGTACCATACGAGCTCGAACCTCAGCACATTCAATATCATCTAAGATTCGGGGTCAATTGGCTTTAGCGTATTTACTCTGCAAAGAGAGAATCCACAAACTCTCTTTTATTAAACACTTGTAGTTGTTCGATTTTTTCCCCTACACCGATATACTTAATGGGGATTTTAAAAATATCAGAAATCCCAAGCACTACCCCACCTTTGGCTGTCCCATCAAGTTTTGTCATAGTTATGGCACTAACTTCTGTTGCCTCGGAGAAGTGCTTACATTGTTCGATGGCATTTTGGCCGGTACTTGCATCGAGTACAAGCATGACTTCATGAGGTGCTCCCGGCAAGCATTTATCGATTGATCGTTTTATTTTAGAAAGTTCACGCATCAGGTTCATTTTGGTGTGCAGACGACCTGCGGTATCTACGATAGCGACATCCAGATCATTGTCCATCGCATACTTTACGGTTTCGTAAGCAACGGCTGCAGGGTCTGTATTCATCCCTTTAGAATAAAAATGGCATTCGTTTCTATCAGCCCAGATTTTCAATTGATCCACTGCCGCAGCCCTGAAGGTATCGGCTGCGCCGAGGACTACTGATAGACCTTTGTTTTTAAACTGATATGCCAATTTACCAATTGAAGTTGTTTTACCTACTCCATTCACACCAACCACCATGATTACATATGGCTTTTTCACTGTTGGCACCCCAAAGTCAGCAACATCCTCTGTGCGGTTATCTGTCAAAAGGCTAACAATCTCATCTTTCATGATTGAGTTGAGCTCCTCTGCATTGATGTATTTATCCCTTGCAACACGGGCCTCCAGGCGTTCGATAATTTTAACTGTGGTTTCAAGGCCGACATCTGAGGTAATTAATGCCTCTTCAATCTCATCCAAAGTATCAATATCCACTTTAGATTTTCCTGCTATTGCTCTGGAAATCTTGCCCATGAAGGAGGTGCTGGTTTTTTCCAGCCCTTTATTCAGGTCTTTTTTCTTTTCCTCTTTGGAGAAAATTTTTTTGAAAAAATTCATTTTTGGGGTAGGTTAATGTTTTGCTTTTATTGTCGAAAAAAGAGAAATGAGTCCACCATATAGACAAAAAGGCTTTAATCATTTAGAAAAAAGCCTTTTGACTGAAGTTTATCATTCAAGGAGATAAGTATTATGATTACTTATTTTCAAAGAACTCCTTTACTTTGTCTTTGTGTACAATTGCCTCTTTAAAAGTCATCTTGCCCGTTAAAGGATCCTTCACAGGCTTAACAACTTTGACGTGATCCTTACCGGATCCTTGGTTAGCAGCTCTTTGAGCAACTCTCGCGTTTTTCGATACCTTTGCCATGATTATTTAATTTCTTTGTGAATAGTATATTTCTTGAGAATGGGATTAAATTTTTTCAACTCCATTCTATCCGGTGTATTTTTCCTGTTCTTTTGCGTGATATAACGAGAAGTACCCGGCAAGCCAGTTGCCTTGTGTTCGGTACATTCAAGAATTACCTGCAGTCTATTACCTTTTGATTTCTTCGCCATGATAATTATAATTTAATATCGGTCGCTAAACCTTTACTTTGTTGTTTTTTAATATAGTTGTAAATCCCCAACTTATTTATACTTTTCAGCGCTTTAGTAGAAATACGCAATGTAATCCAGTTGCCTGTTTCCGGTATAAAGAAACGCTTCTTTTGCAAATTGGGTTCGAATCTCCTCTTCGTTTTAATGTTAGAGTGAGACACTTTATGACCTGACTTGGGTCTTTTTCCTGTAAGTTGACAAACCTTTGACATAATTGTTATTTTTGTGACTTCGGCAGGATTCGAACCTGCAACCTCCTGATCCGTAGTCAGGTGCTCTATCCAGTTAAGCTACGAAGCCGGTTTTTTTCGGACTGCAAAGATACTGCTTTTGCTGAAAAAACAAGTATATATAGAAAAAAAATGTCGTACAGAGGAAAAATATTGGAATTCATGCCTATTGAATGTTCTTTTTATTAGTCATTGCGGGCCAAACGTAACCTTTAAAAAGGGAGTGAAGCCAATTATTTCTTTTCAAAAAGCACCAAACTATAGTACCCTTTCGAGTCTTTCCACCAATCTATCTTATTGATTCCGGCGGCATCAGCGATATATTTAATTTTTTCTTCATCGTATTTGCATGAAACTTCAGTGTGAATGGCCTCATAAGCCTTAAAATCAAAACTTCGACCATCAGGAAAATGAACTGTCTGCGTTTTTTTACTTATTAAAAAGCTTTTGGTTACCCCGGTAATGGGATTGTATGAGGGGTAATGCTGAAAAGAACTGAGGTCAAAATCCGCTCCGAGTTCATGATTAATCCTTTTCAATAAATTGAGATTAAATTTAGCTGTCACCCCCCTTTCGTCTTGATAAGCATTTAAAATCACCTCTGGATCTTTTTTTAAATCAAAAGCGATGAGGAACAAATCGCCGGTTATAGATTGTGCAGCAACAAAACTTAAAAAGTCTACAGCCTCCTTGGGTTTAAAGTTCCCTATATTGCTGCCCATAAAAAGAGTTAACCTATTGGCTTTTATTCTATCCAGTTTTCCAAGCGTACTAAAAAAATCACCTTCAATGCCTTCCATAGCAATATCCGGCAATGAAGCAGAAATAAACTGATGGTTTTTTTTCAATATATTCCCGGATATATCCAGAGGTCTGTAGAAAAAATCTAATCCTGATTCATCAAGCTGTTGAAGAAAAACCAGGGTTTTGCTTCCATCACCTGCCCCCAGTTCCAGTATTTCAAAAGCATTTTTCTTTGCGAGAAGATATTCAGCAATTTTACCGGAATTGGTTTTTAGAATTTCCAGTTCTGCAACCGGCAAGTAATATTCGGGCAAACGCATTATTTCCCTGAAAAGTTGATCCCCAACAGCATCATAAAAATACTTTGAAGGCAAAGTTTTTGGCTGACTTTCCAGCCCCTTATAAACATCTTTTCTAAACAAATCCATCCCCTTTTTATTTTGCAAGTCGTATCCCACAATATAACCATCTTTCCTGAGGATAAAAAAAATTGCGATAGGTTTTTCTGAAATGTCCCGGAGGGGTTGCAAGGGATCCACCTCTCAAAACCATTTGATTTATCATGAATTTGGCATTATATTCCCCAACGGCGCCCTTTACTTTTCGAAAGCCTGGATAAGGGAGGTAAGCCGAGTTGGTCCATTCCCACAAACTTCCGTGGTTGATAAATGGAGCAGCACACTCCCATTCAAACTCTGTTGGTAGTCTGCATTCCGCCCACTGACTAAAGGCAAAAGCTTCGTAAAACGAAATATGACTTACCGGGAGACTTTTATCTAAAGGCTGTAATCCATTCATATGGTACTCATACCATATGCCATCCCGCAATACCCAATATAAGGGCGCACTCAATTGATTTCCTCTGATAAAGCTCCATCCCTCATCATGCCACAGATTAAAGTCCTGATAACCGCCATATTCAATAAATTCAAGATATTCACCATTGGTAATAAGGCGACTGCAAATCTGAAAGTCATTCAGATAAACCTTATGTCTTGGCGATTCATTGTCATAAAAAAAGTGATTTCCTTTAGCACCAACTTCCACTAGACCACCTTCAATTGTCTGCCAATCCAGATCTCCCTGAATTCTATCCGGTATAAACTGACGACCATATACAGGCTTTAGCGGCTGATTGCCAAGAATGTACTTAATATCGTACACCAGTAGTTCCTGATGTTGTTGTTCGTGGTTTACACCCAGTTCTATCAAATTCCGGATTTCCTGATTGGGTGACTTCTGTAAGAATTTAACCATCGCCTCATCTACATGGTACCTGTATTGATACACCTGACTTACTGAGGGGCGGCTCATAATCCCACGGTCATCCCTTTTGATGCGATCTCCCAGATTGTTGTAATAGCTATTGAATAAAAAGGAAAAATCCGGATGAAATTCCTTGTAGGAAAGATCATAAGCTTTTAGGACGAATTCCTCAAAAAACCAGGTAGAATGGGCAAGATGCCATTTTGGAGGAGACACAAATTTTTCCGGTTGAGGTCCGTAATCTTCAATCAATAAAGGTTCGCATATCTTCCGTGTTCTATTTCTAGTATCCAAGAACAACTGCTGTAAATCTGTTTCTTTAATCAACTTTTTCATTCTTCAACTTTAACACCTTTCCAAAATGCAATTCTACCCTTTATAACAGCTGCTGCTTCCTTGGGATCTGCATAATACCAGGCTGCATTCTCATTGATATCACCACCCTCAAGATGGATGTGGCAATAAGAAGCTTCTCCCTTCCAAGGGCAATAAGTCGTGTGATCAGAATCCAGAAGAAATTCTCTTTTTACGTCTTTCATGGGAAAATAATGATTTCCTTCAATAACTACTGTTTCAGAACTTTCTGCAATCACTTTATTATTCCATAGTGCTTTCATGTATTTTCTTACTTTTAATTTCTTTGCAATTAATAATGGAAAAACAAGCAAACAGTTCAATGGCTTATATCTCGGACTGAAAGTTGAACAACAAAGATTGTCAGGGTCGTGCAAACCACGTTAAAAGTGTAATTTTACTATACTAAATTCCCCTTTTTATCTTATTTTTGTGGAGATGACAAAATTCTGGGCATACACGCTTTTAATTCCACTTTTGGCAAGTACCTTTCATCGGGAACTTGGCATCGCCTATTTCTACTCTTTTCGGGATTTTATTAGTCAGGAATTCTGTATCAATACAGACCAACCTGAATTACAATGCAATGGAATGTGTTTTCTAACAGACAAGGTGCTTGATGAAAATATAAATAAAGACCAGCCTGAACTTCCACCTTTTCAAAGAGTTTTCCAAATTGATTTTCATTGGGATTATTTTCCTGCCAAAGCACTATACACTCTGACAAATAGTCAATTCGAACACTTTTTCACATATACAAACAAATACAAATACATGCCTTTCAAGGATATCCCTTTCCCCCCGTGGATTAGAAGAATTTAATATTTTTTGCGGATCAATGATCCCTATTTTTAAAAACTACGTAATAAATAGTAAGGGGCAAAACAAACTGTCCACTCTTACTTACGTTTAACAAGATGTCTAAAGAATGGTCTTGTGAAACTTTTTATAAAAAAAACACAAATAAACCATGCAACAAATTGCAATTTGGCTAATAATATGCATGATGGGTACATTAAAGCTAGCTGCTTGTGATATCTGTGGCAGTGCAAGTTCAGGGCAATTTCTTGGGATCCTTAAAGATGCTCCGGAAAATATGCTCAGCATTCATTACACTCAAACTGTTTTTGAGACCCGTCATCCGCCCAATCTATTTGGCGATGAGTTTTTTCCAGTGACAGAAGAGACATTCAGATTTATCAATCTTGGGGGAAAGTACCGCATAAATGAAAGAATTAACGCACAAGCCTCCGTACCTATTGGTTTTATCAATCAAACAGGATACAATACTAGACAAAGAGGCCTCGGTGATGTGCAATTGAGAGTCAATTATTTGTTGACTGACCAATTATTGGGAGAGTCAATGAGCACTTTAATCACTGTTGTGGGAGCAGGATTAAGTATCCCGACCGGTGAATTTCATGCTGCTCAGGATTTTGAGACCATAAACCCTAATCTGCAATTAGGTACAGGTGCTTTCGGCTTTTTTCTATCGACTCAGTCTACCTTAAGAATTGGGAACTCCGGTTTAAATGCAGAACTGAGCTACCGAATAAATAATGAGAATGAGGATGGGTATCGTTTTGGCAACCAAGTCAACTCAGCTATCAGATACTTTTATTTGTTTTCCGGAGAAAAACTAAATCATGCTCCTTTAGTGGGCTTGGCATTTAAGTATGCTGACAGAAGTACTTCTTTTGGCAATCCTATAAATATCACGGGGGGCTATAAACTCTTATTCGAGTTAGGGTATGAATTTTGGGTACAAAATGTAAATTTCGGTCTGTCTTTTATGCTGCCGGCAAATCAGGAACTATCTGAAGGTCTCGTGAGTAATCAATATCAATTTTCAACAAAATTTCTATACTTTTTATAAAAAACAAAACAATGAAAAAATATAATTTTCTAATTTTTAGCGCATTGATTTTAGCACTTTCCTTTTCCGCTTGTGATTCTGACGATGATGGAAATCAATCAGGGGAACCGCCCATAATTAAAATCCTCTCACCTGAGCACGATTCATCTTTTGATCACGGCGAAACCATTACTATTGAGATAATTATTGAGCACCATACTGAATTACACAACCACCTTGTTCAATTGATCAATAAAAACAATAACGAGGTAGTATGGGAGGAAAAGGGGCATTCTCACCAACTTGAACTTCATATTCATGGAGAAATAGTGAATGAAGTTCATCATCATACCGATTTTGAATTAAAAGCCACAGCTAATGACCATCATGGAAGGGAGACAACGGAGTCAATTTCTTTCCATTGTCATCCAGCACATTGATGATTAATTGGTAAAAACAATCAGAATTATGAACCGTCGGATTTTGTTTCCGGCGGTTTTTTTATCGCTCAAAAGTCAACCTCTCCCCTACTCTTGCCCCGGTCAGCTTACCATCTTTGAAAACCGAAACTCCATTTACCCAGGTTTGGATGGCTCTGCCCTTAAAAGACTGTCCTTCGAGCGGTGACCATCCACATTTATAGAAAATATTGTCTTTGGCAATTTTCCATTTCTGATTGGGGTCCACCAATACGATATCCGCATGGCAGCCCTCATCCAGATAACCCCTGTCTTTTATAGAAAAAAGATCAGCTACTGAATGAGACATTTTTTCTACCATAAATTCAGCACTTATTTTACCTCCCTGAACAAAAGAAAGCATAATGTTCAGGCTGTGCTGAACGAGTGGCAATCCGGAAGGACTTTGGCCGTAGGGCAGTTCTTTTTCTTCATTGGTATGGGGTGCATGATCAGTCGCAATGACATCAATTCGACCATCTATCACTGCCTGTAGAATTGCTTTTCTGTCAGATGAAGATTTGATGGCAGGATTGCACTTTATCCTGTTGCCAAGTGTCGGATAACTGCTATCAGAAAAATACAAATGGTGTACACAAGCTTCGGCAGTAATGTGTTTGTGGGGATTGTCCGATTTTTTATCAAAAAGTAGCGTCTCTTCAGCTGTACTGATATGCAAAACATGTAAGTTAGTACCATATTTTTTTGCCAGGTCAACCGCCATTTCAGAAGACAGCAAGCACCCTTCCCTACTTCGGATTAATGGATGATGGACGGCAGTCAGATTAGCTTTACCGTATTTTTTTTCAAAGAATTCCTGGTTAGCTCGAATTGTCGCTTCATCTTCACAATGGGTAGCTATCAGCATGGAGCATTTAGAAAAAAGTGCATCCAAAACCATGCGATCATCTACCAGCATATTTCCGGTACTCGATCCCATAAACACCTTGATACCACAAACCTTATCCCGTGGTGTTTTCAGCACCTCTTCGAGATTGTCGTTAGATGCACCCATAAAAAAGGAATAATTCACAGTGGAAGTGGAAGCTGCTATATCGTATTTTTTTTCTAATAGCTCTAAAGTAGTAGCCGGTGGATTGGTATTGGGCATCTCCATAAAGGAGGTCACCCCACCAGCGGCAGCAGCGGCAGATTCAGAAGCGATATTTGCTTTGTGGGTAAGTCCCGGCTCCCGAAAATGAACCTGATCATCAATGATACCCGGTATCAACCAACAACCACTTCCGTCTACAACTTCTGTTGAAACCGAGTCGATTACCGGGGCAACTTTTTCAATGAAACCATTTTTTACAGCTAAGTCTCCAACCAGAGATTTACCGCGGTTGATGATTAGAGCATTTTTTATAACTAAATCGTACATCTTTTAATCAATTTTAAAAATTTCGCCAAAAATAACGATATTCGGGCTTGATTTTAAAACTTAAACCGCATTAATGATTTTTCCTGAGAAAAAAATCGGCATTCTGGGTGGTGGTCAATTGGGCAAAATGCTGTGTATTGCAGCAGCTCCCTGGCATCTAAAAATAGCCGTACTGGATAAAGACCCAAGTTTTCCGGCTGCTCCTTACTGTACTGAATTCGTAAAAGGGGATTTCAGTGAGTACGATGATGTAATGAATTTTGGTAAAGACCTTGACATCATCACCATAGAAATAGAAGGGGTCAACAGTAAAGCTCTGCACGATCTAAAAAAAATGGGGAAAGCTGTTTTTCCCGATCCTGAGTTTCTGGATATTGTGAAAGACAAAGGTAGGCAGAACCAATTTTACAGAGTACATCGCTTACCTACGACCAGGTTTTCTTCTTTTGATCAGCTTACGAAGCTAAAAGAAAAGGTAGACAATGGCGATTGGAAATTTCCTTTTGTTTGGAAGTCGAGATTTGAAGGTTATGACGGACGTGGTGTAGCCATTGTCAAATCCGATGATGAGCTCAACTCACTGCCCAAAGGCGCTTGTCTTATCGAAGAGCTTGTAGATATCGAGAAAGAACTTGCTATTATCGTATGCAGAAATGAAAATGGAGAAAAATCGGTTTATGGTGCAGTAGAAATGGTATTTCATGAAGCCAATCTACTTGACCAATTAGAATCACCTGCGAATATCGATCCGGCAATTGAGCATAAAATGAAGGAAATTGCTTTTGAATTGGTAGATTCAGTAGATTACAGGGGCATTCTCGCTATTGAGTTTTTTCTGGACAAAAAAGGAAATCTACTCATTAATGAAGTAGCTCCGAGACCTCACAATAGCGGTCACCACACCATAGAGTGTTGTCCTTGTTCTCAATACGAGCAACTCATCAGAATGATTCTCAATTTGCCACCCGGTGATACCACTTCCACTCAGCAGGGGATCATGTTCAATCTACTGGGGCATCCAGACTACAGCGGACAAGCAAAAATAGAGGGATTTCAACAGGCATTGAATACAAAAAATGTACATTTGCATTGGTATGGCAAACCACAGACCCGTCCTATGCGAAAAATGGGACATGTAGTTGTAGCAGGAGAAAACAGAAAGGAAATACTCAGCACTGCAGAGGATCTAAAAAAGAAAATAATAATAAAATCATGAGTAAAGCACTAGTTGGTATCATTATGGGGTCAGATTCTGATCTGAAGGTTATGCAGGCGGCAGTAGATCAGTTAGCGTTTTTCAATATCCCTTTTGAAATAGACGTAGTTTCAGCTCACAGAACACCTGAGAAGATGTTTGACTATGCCAAAAACGCTCACAAAAGAGGGATTAAAGTCATCATCGCGGGAGCCGGAGGTGCAGCACATTTACCGGGCATGGTGGCCTCCTTGAGTCCATTGCCTATTATTGGGGTGCCGGTAAAATCTTCTAATTCTATCGATGGTTGGGATTCTGTGCTCTCTATCCTTCAGATGCCCAATGGTGTGCCTGTAGCAACGGTTGCATTGAATGCTGCCAAAAATGCAGGTATTTTAGCTGCTCAAATTATTGGTTCATCAGATAACTCTATATTGAAAAAAATGGAGGTTTTTAAAGAAAAAATGAAACAAGAGGTAGAGAAAAAAAGCAAAAATGTTCAGCAGAAATTCAATTCTTAGTATAATAGTGTTTTTATAAAGCATAGCCTTTTTGCATACCGAGGATTTAGGCGATGGCAAACAAAAACAATTAATATCATCTTCAAACACCTCTATAATCATCAATAAAAAATGAGAGAAAAATTAAAAGTACTTTTCGAAGACAATCACCTGTTGGTCGTGAATAAACCTACTTCAGTTCTGGTTCACTCTGATGACACCGGAGATATCACTTTATTGGATGCAGCTAAAAGTTATATCAAGCAGAAATACAGCAAACCAGGAGATGTTTTTTTACATGCAGTTCACAGGTTGGATCGTCCGGTTTCGGGTTGTATCATTCTTGCGCGAACCAGTAAGGCATTATCGCGAATGAACGAGAGCATTAAAAACAGGGAGATCGAAAAGAAGTACATCTGTTTAACGACAGCAAAGATTATCACTGAGTCTGCTCAATTGACACATTGGTTAAAAAAGGACCATAACGCCAATAAAGTCGAAGCAAAAAGCCGCTTCAAGGAAGGGATGAAAAAAACGGGTTGGAAAAAGTGTTTACTCGATTATCAATTAGTAGGCAGTTCCGGCGAGAAGCATATGTTTGAGGTTAGTCTAGAAACGGGCAGATCGCATCAAATTAGAGCGCAAATGGCTAAAGCCGGATATCCTATTTTAGGAGATTTAAAATACGGAGGTGAAAAATGGAGCAATCCCAAAGCTTTAGCATTGCATTGTGTAAGCTTAAAATTTCAGCACCCTGTAAAAAAAGATGAGATGCACCTAAATTGCTTACCCAAAGGGCAGGAATGGGAATTTTTTATACCGTTGATTAAAGAGGAATTTAAAATCTGAGGAAAAAAATGACGTTATACCCGTTTAGTTGATGTGTAAGTCATGTTTGACAAATTAGAGAAAGATAATGTAATCGGGTATAACGTCAAAAAAAATAATTGAATTCGCTTCATCTTTTCGAGTAAAATTATTGCATATTGTTAGTCAATAATTTCAGGATAAGTAATGATAAAAAATTGCCTTGCCATATCATAAATCCCGGAGCCTGTAAAATTGTCAAAAACAGGCCAATCAGTTTGTTTGAAAACTTTTTTCCAAATCTAAACTGCCATCTATTTCCTGAAGTGATGAAGATGAAGCGAATCCATTTTTTAAATCATCATTCTGAATTTATAAATCAAATGTAAAACCATATTCTTTTTTTTACCACCTATAATATACAAGCTTGAATTATTTTTATATATTCGACATTAATTGACCTACTTGATATTCATGACAGACCCTTTAAAATCATCCATAAGGCATATCAATCAGGGCAAAAAAGTCAATAATCCATTCCGAAGCATTGAATGGATAGCTGAGGATAAGTACCGAATTTGGTTACATGTCTTGTTTTGGCTTTTTGTATATCTGGATAAAATCCTCGCACTGCTGGGGTTAGGTGAAATTCCTTACATCAGTATATACACAGTACCCTACTACTTCCTTTTGGATGCCGGTATGGTTTATTTTATTCTATATGTTCTAGTGCCCGCTTTTTTACTCAACAATCAAATTTACAAATTTATTGGATTGACTTTTGTAACGCTCTTCATCAATGTGGAAATCAGTTATTTGCTGACCATGCATGTATTCTGCATTGATTGCGACATCATATATGAGTCCGGGGTTGCCTTGGTTCTGGTGAATGACTTTGCCAATTCAGCTTTTATTTTCGGGTCGGCTATTGGGGCAAACATTTTGAGGCGTTTTATCAAAAGTCAAATTCGCATCAGACAACTAGAATTAGACAATCTCGAAAGTGAGCTCAATTTCCTGAAAGCACAAATAAACCCGCATTTTCTCTTTAATTCCCTCAACAACATATATGTACAGGCACGAAAAAAGAGACCCGAGGCTGCGGAGTCCATTTTGCAGCTTTCTGACTTATTGCGCTACCAACTGTACGACTGTAGTAATGAAAGTGTCCCCCTAAAAGGTGAAATCGAGTATTTGAAGAACTACCTAAAGCTGGACAAACTGAGAAAAAGCTCTACAGACATGAATCTCACGGTAGAGGGGAATCCTGACGGCATCAATATTGCCCCATACATTTTTATCCCTTTTGTGGAAAACGCAGTTAAACATGGCACAATATCAGAGGAAGGGGGTTTTATTAATATTGAGATTAGGGTTTTAAATCGCAATCAGCTCGATTTCAGCGTCATTAATAGCAAACCAAAATCCATGCTGGACAAAAAGGCCGGTGGAATCGGCTTGGTGAATGTAAAAAGAAGACTACAGTTATTGTATCCTGACATGCACGACTTAAACATAAGTGAAACAGCGCAGCAATATGCAGTAAAGTTGACTATTGATCTCAGTGAGCTATCAGAAATTTTTGGCTAAAAAAAAATGAAATGATCAGATTCATAACAATTGACGATGAACCTTTGGCGAGGGAAGGTATATTATTAAATGCAGAGGAAGTAGATTTCCTTGTTCCCGCAGGGGAATTTGGAAATCCGGTAAAAGCCAATAGTTTCCTGCAAAAAAACGAGGTAGATTTAATATTTTTGGATATTCAGATGCCGGGAATGAATGGGCTGGACTTTTTGAAAAGCCTTAAAAATCCTCCGCTTACCATTCTCACTACTGCCCATTCAGAATTTGCACTAGAAGGATTTAATCTGAATGTCGTGGATTATCTCTTAAAACCGGTAAGAATGGACCGCTTTCTGAAGGCAGTAAACAAGGCTGCAGAATTATTCTACGCAAAAAAAACTACCCAACAATCAGAACAGAATAGATCAGGAACAGCTGTCTCAAATGTTTTTATAAAATCTAACAGAAAATACATCAAACTAAAAATCAGTGACATAATTTTGATTGAAGGTATGAAGGACTATGTTATGGTGCATACTGAGAATGAACGACATCCGGTTGCGATGAACCTGAAAACTTTTACAGCAGGGCTCCCTGAAAACACTTTTGCGCGTATAAACAAATCCTATGTGGTTAATGTCAATCACATTCGGGAAATAGCAGATAATCATGTAAAAATTGGTAAAGAGAACCTGAGTATAGGACGTTCATACAAGGATGATTTTTTAAACAATCATATATTAAAAAAATTAATCGACAGAAACTAACTTACTTTTTTAAACTTTACTTAATTTTGCAACCCTGTTGCATTTAAATAAAGGACCAAATGATACAACACAACAATAACAAACTCGATATATACGGAATGGCAGCATCACTGATTTGTGCAGTACACTGCGCTGCAATTCCGTTATTCCTTACCTTGGGATCAGCCTACATGGCAGAAATATTGCATCATCCTGTTTTTGAGGTAGGATTTCTGCTCATTGCTATTGTAATCGCTGTTTGGTCTTTGGGAAAATCCTATTTATATCATCACCACAATCGCAAACCATTGGTATTAGGAATAATTGGATTGGCAATTGTAATACTTGGGGTGGTGCTACACGCATGGCAGATCACACTTCCAGGAGGTTTAATACTGGCTTATGCCCACCTTATCAATTTCAGAATGCTTAAAAATTGCGCTTGTGAGGTAAGCAATGCTTAAACCCCATTCAATTTTGATTGTCAAAGATTTACTCTGGTAATCTCATCCATATTTCCCTTCATCCTCATGAGCGGTATTTCAACGAAAAACCGGGTGCCTTTGTCTTTTTCTGTTTCAAAGTATATTCTGCCGTGAAATGCCTCTACGATATTTTGACTAATTGCTAAGCCCAGGCCGGTGCCACTTGATTTAGAGGTAAAATTAGGCTTAAAAACCTTCTCCTTCATCTCTTCGGGAATACCGGATCCATTGTCCTGCACTTCGATAATAGCCACGTCCCTTCTTCTATATAATCTAATCCAGATTTTTCCTCTTCGATCAATGGGTATGGCCTGAAGCGAATTCTTCATAAGGTTGGTAAGCACACGGATCAGATAATTTTTATCTGCGAAAACAAAAACATCATCTATCGGCAACATCAAATCAACATCCATATCCTCCCTATTTCTGAAGAGGTCATGAGCAGACCTAACCATTTCATTAAGGTTAACCTTCTCATTTCTGGCTTCCGGCATCTTTGCAAAACTTGAAAATTCTGAGGCGATTTGAGAGAGGTTATCAATTTGCTCAATTAAAGTTGCTGTAGTTCTCTCGATCAAAGGATTCAAATCAGTATTTCCTCTCTTGGAAGCAAATTGTAAGTGTTGAATACTGAGCTTCATTGGAGTAAGCGGATTCTTGATTTCGTGAGCAATCTGCTTGGCCATTTCACGCCAAGCATCTTCACGCTCAGTCATTGCCATAAATTTGACTCCTTCATTGATTTCGCTGATGATTCGATTATAATCTGCTATCAATTCTCCGATTTCATCATCATTTTCCCATTCAAGTGGCTCATTATCTTTGCCCAATCTGATTTTATTGAGATTATCCCTTAACCTCAATAGAGGCTGTGTAATACCTTCTGCAAAAATAAAAGCCAAAACACCCGACAGCAAAAACAGAAATAAATACACATTGATCAAAGTGCTTAAGAAATCTGTAAAGCCAACAGAACCGTGCCGAAAAACATCATCGGGAATAAGGAATAAAGCATGATCCTTTTCTGAGCCTAGCCTCAGTAGATCAATAATCCCAGTATTGTTTGGAAAATGACGATTAATTTCCTTATTTAAGATTGGACCTATATTGGTAATTTTCTCGCGAACAGAAGCATCCAAAAAAACAGGGAATCCTGTATGTTGCAAATGGCTCAACTCCTCCTCTGTGCGATGATCTGAAAAATTTAAAATACCAACCCTTAATTCTAATTGACGTTCGATTTCATCAGGAAGAATTAAAGAAAGGTTATTTTTCTCATCGTAGTAATCCTTAATCACAGTTTTTGCTCGCTGCAAATCAGCAAACAGGTTTTCCTTTAATTCCCTTTGACTATTAACATTGAAGAATATGATGGTAATCAGGGAAACTAAAATTAGCGATGCCAATGTCAAACTGATGATAATGAACTGTATTTTCCGTCTCAAAGATCTCGCTCGTGGTCGTCTCACATCCCATGCTTTGGGAAAGACAGGCACTACAGAATTGGCATAAAGCAGTAGAACACCTAAAATAGCAGACAAGAAGAATAAATAAGAAAACAAGCTAAAAGGCTTCAAGTAGTCGGCGGAGTACTTGCCAATTACCAATTGCATATTTGAGTTATTTACATGCCAGGATTTGACCCACTCTGACCTTCGGTTTTTTCGAAGGAGGCTACCTTCTGTTTGAATATCCCATGATTCGGGTAAAATTTCAGGATATAGGCTATTACTTGAAAAAAGCTTTTTCCCATCCTCGTATAAAGTGTAATCATATTTCCTTTCCCCAACCATTCTAAGCTTTTTCACTTTTTCATAGACCGACTTAAAGTCCAACTGTTTCGCACCATTATCACCTTTAAAGACTTGTGACAACTCAGCCCTTTGCTGAATATCCTTATCCAATGAAAAGCTAAAAAGCATAGATGCTCCAAAACCAGACAAAATCAGTAACCACAACACCATCCATGGATAACTCGGTTTTTTCTTTTCAGAAAAAATATCCAGAAGAAAGATAAAAATGAATACTCCTAGGTAAAAGGGAAATGGGGGTAAAGGAACTTCCACCGAAAGGAATATAGGAAAGGAAAGCAATGCAGCAGCACCGGCTGCCATAAACCTATTGGCAAGCGGAATCTCCATCTTAAAAATGAGCTCTCCTGCTTTAAGACCAAGAACAAAAACGGAGAACAAATAAAGCATGATCACAGTCAGCAGAATAAAACTGTACACATCGAGATTAAAAACTTCCTCGAGATCTAGCTGAATGTTTGAATAATAGACAAGTTGGCTAACACTTTTCCCAAAAAAAGTAAACAGAAGTATTACAGAAAAATACAAACCTACTGCAAATAGTGCTTTTAGTCCGGGATTTCTATTAGCAAATAACTTAGCGATCGGGAAGTTCAACAGAAACAAACTGAAACCACAAAAAAGCAATACATCCATTGTCAACTTCCCTAAACTACCACTCATAAACAAAAAATAGGTCTCACGAACAAATAAAGGTATTGCCTCCATGACTTCGACAACCAAGGGCACATTCCACAATAGGCGTATTAATAAAACAATGGTGAAAAGACCTAAAATCTGAAGTGGATTATTGTGAATCAATTCGCGGTGTCTGAAAATATTAACAACCACAAAGATGATCACTACCAACACAAACATTAACCAGCCATAGGCTAGGATATATTGAAATAAAAAAGATCTTACCTTACCAGCAGGACTAATCTGAAGCTCACCATTTAGAATATCAAAGGCATAATCAGTCTGAATAAATCTATTAAAAAACATGCTGTAAAAAATAGCTTGCTCCTTCGGTTCTTCAAATAGTATGGGAACAACTAACTGTGAGTATAAGCTATCAGAATTTTTAATATGGAGACGATCTTTTAGGTAGTAGTGAACCCCATCCCTGCTTCCCAAACTAATTTCACCATTTGATTTACGGTCGGGGAAAAAACTTATCCAAGGATTTGAAAATGAAGAAATATGATCATTGTGTTTGATTACAACTTGGGGATGATAGTAAGAATTTAAGGAGGGGAAAAGTTTAAAACCAGCACCAAAAGATGATTCAACTTGCTCACTTATAGCAATTTCGATGTACTCATCCCATGCCTTAATAAATTCGTCAGTCCTATCCGTTTGATAAAATATAAAAGTTGCACTCGACAGCACAAGGAGTACAGCGAATAGTCCCAAAAACATTCGACTTCGAAGGATTAAGCTCACCTATTAATCATGTTTCATCCAACAATTCGAGTGTAAAGGTAATATATTCAGCGAATTAATCATTAAAGCAAATACGAATATATAAGCTATTGAATGAGGGAGGATCCGGATTTTGATTTACTGAAAACAATTTCTACGTTTAAAACTTACAGACTTAGTTTTTCACGAAAAATTCAATTTCATAAAAATACTCCCGACCGAAGAGGTTCTTGTAGTCCACTTTAACGGTCAACTGACCGGATTGGAGGTTCCATTCCAGGTTTTGGTCAATTGCTGCGAGGACGCTGCCGACCTTTCTTCTTCCTTCAAGATAAATTAACTCATCGTCTACGTAGGTCAATTGCAAATATCGGACGGTGAGATTGTGGTCTAAAGCAAAAAAGGATTCAACCCTTTGTCCATTAGAGGAGGTAGAATCACAACCGTACCGACCGAAGAGATTTGGGAGATCGATATTAAGATCCAACAAAATTGAGTAGGAGTCAGCAAGGTCTTCACCACTCATCTGTACAGTTTCCACTTTTTCATCAGTGGTAACTGTTTTCTCTCCCTGTATATTTTCTTTTTTCAGTTTAACAATATAATCATCAATATAGCTATGGATTTCAGGATGTTGTTCACAAGCATCGGCATGTTGTTTTCCCGCTGAAGAACAGCCCATCCAAAAGGGAAAAATCAGGAATAGTGAAAAGAATGGAAACAGGGAGAATTTTTTCATAAAAAAAGATTTTTTCCATCCATTTCCGGCGCAACTTCGATACCCATCAGAAAGAGTAATGAGGGTGCAACATCCGCCAAAATACCGTCTTGCAGTTCCATTTTCTCAGCTTTTTCCCCTAAGTAAATGCAGGGGACTAAATTAGTAGTATGTGCAGTATTGGGCGAACCATCCTGATTGATCATGTAATCGCTATTACCATGATCTGCGATAATCAGTATCTCATAATCAAGTGTTTGGAGGCGCGAAATGAGATCTGCCATGCAACTATCAACCGACTCCGCTGCTTTTATTGCGGCATTAAAATCACCGGTATGACCGACCATATCGGCATTGGCATAATTGATACAAATAAAGTCAGGAGTCTGTCCCTTTGCCAACCTTTTTATGAGAGCATCGGTCAATTCATATGCGCTCATTTCAGGCTTAAGATCGTAGGTTGATACTTTTGGCGAGGTTGCCATTATCCTTTCCTCTCCTGTAAATGGTGATTCCCGACCTCCCGAAAAAAAGAAGGTAACGTGAGGATATTTTTCTGTTTCTGCCATCCGTAACTGACTCAAACCTGCTGCCTCGAGTACCTCACCCATGGTATTTACCAGATTGTCCTTTTCAAACAAAACGGATATCTCAGTAAATTCTTCATCATAGCGGGTAAAAGTGATAAAATCCAAACCCAGTTTTTTCATACTCAAATCAGGGAAATCCTGCTGTGTCAATACTGTTGTCAATTGTCTGGGTCTGTCTGTTCTAAAATTGAAAAAAATTACCGTATCCCCGTCTTTTATCCCCTCAAAACCCAGGCTAACCGCTTGGTCTAGAATAACAGGAAGAAGGAACTCATCAGTTTTACCTCTATCGTAATTGCTTTCCAGCCAATGTATTTCATCATTGGTCCTTTCAGCTTGCAAATTCACCAAAGCATCATAGGCAATTTTGGTTCTTTCCCAGCGCTTGTCGCGATCCATGGCGTAATAGCGTCCACAAATGGTAGCCAGGGCAGCAGGGCTGTTTGAAGTAAATTTAAGGATTTCCTCAATAAAACCTTTACCGCTTTTAGGATCCGTATCTCTTCCGTCTGTTATCGCATGAATGAAGTAATTTTCATCACAAATGGAATTCAGATAGTTGCACAAACCGTGTAAATGATTCAAGTGAGAATGCACCCCACCATCTGAACAAAGCCCAATCACATGCAAATCACCTCCCCTCAGACCCATTCGCTTTACGGCATTCTTTATTTTTCCATCCTGATCTAACTGACCGGCTTCTATGGCTTTATTGATTTTTACTAGATCCTGATAGACGATGCGACCTGCGCCAATATTGAGGTGACCGACTTCAGAATTCCCCATCTGTCCCTCCGGCAACCCTACTGATTCGCCATGAGTGGTGAGTTTTGACCACTTTTTCTCCGCCATTAAACCATCCATAAACGGGGTATTGGCATTAAAGATGGCATTGGTATGGTCGGGTTTTCCCAACCCCCAGCCATCGAGTATAATAAGCGCTGATTTTTTCATGTGGCAAAATTACGTAAATAATGGAGAATGAATAATTAGTGAATTGAAAGTTGAAAGGGGTTAAATTTTAGTAAGCTTGGAATTATACGTATGACATCAACTGTTTAGGAAATTATTAAATTATGAGGGTAAAACTGCCAACTATACCAAAAGCTATTTTAATAAAGAAATTCAATTACAAGGTTAAATATACGAGGGGTGCACTGCAATATATGGTAAGAGAAGCTGAACTAACTGACCTGTAAGTTTACAAATACAAATCTAATAGCGAAGTCGAACCAAGCTGAAGTGTCACGATTTCTAATTCTGAAAATTCAAGTTTGAATATACTTTAGATACTTAGCTTTGCTCCTTTCTACCTTAGCGAGAACTAATCCCTTGTGAGGATTTTAATAAAAATTTTAACCTACAACCCTATCAGCCAAAAAAGTTTTTGGTTCGGGCTTAAGAAAGTCAACATCATTTTTCAGCGGATTATCACCTGACGTTCTAAAGTTTACGGATAAACTACCTTTCCATTTCCTTTGCCGTACAGACCAAACTTATTATAAAGTCAAATATTATAAAAGTTTAAATATACGAATTAAGACCAATCTCTTTTTCTTTTGCTTAAATTTTAACATCTTATCTATTTATTGGATAAGTTCAATAATTTATGATTGATTGGCTTAAATTGTCAGCAATTGGCAATATTGGGAAATGAGTCCCCTAATAAAAGAATAATGAAAGTTAAAGCTTTATATAAATAAGCCTATTTACTTACCTTTGCGTCCTGATTTACCTAATCTTAATACAACTAAGGAGGTGAAGTAAACCTCAATAGTTAAATTATAATCTTAATTATTAATATGAAAGCTGCAAGTTCTGAACTAACTTCCACATATGCTATCAGCAAAAGTGGTTTATTTTCATATAGCCTAACGTTAATTCAATTGCTGGCAGTTATACTTTTGGTTCATCTTTATGACATAGAAAGTTTCTTAAATCTTTTTGAATTATTGGTGGTAACGACAATTGGATTTATTGTTCATTCTTTTTTACCCAAACCATTAAGGATTTATTTTTTTGGCATCCTTAGTTTGATATTATTAAGTGTTCTGATAGGTCTCACTAGTATGACAATAGTTTTACTTATAGGAACCGCCATCACTTTAATCTCTGCACTTATACCAAATCGATTAATCAAATACAGTCTTTTATCAATAATCATTGCAGGTCTGATTTATTTGATGGCAATGAAGCCAGACTGGATTCAACCTCATATTGCAGCATTATCTATATTGGGATCAATGTTTGTTTTCCGCCTTTCTCTTTACTTATACGACACCAATTATCAGCGGGATAAAGCTCCATTAATAAAGGATTGGACTTACTTTTTCATGCTACCCAATATGGCACTTTTGCTTTTTCCAGTTGTAGATTACAAACTTTTTCAGAGAAAATATTTCGATGAGGATGCATTAAAAATTTATAAAAAAGGAGTGCAATGGATAGTATTAGGTATTTTCCACCTAATGGTTTACAGATTCATCTATTATTATTTATTGTTGCCGCCGAATGAAGTCAAAGATACTGTTTCATTCTGGCATTACGCGATAACAAATTATACATTGATTATCAGACTCTCCGGAATTTTTCATATTTCGGTTGGGATTCTCTGCCTT
Organism: Saprospirales bacterium; assembly: GCA_007693915.1. Classification (GTDB taxonomy): domain Bacteria; phylum Bacteroidota; class Bacteroidia; order Chitinophagales; family Saprospiraceae; genus PWJY01. The sequence continues at coordinate 33,090 of RECS01000159.1, forward strand.
TTCGGTTTTAATCTCCCGCGAGTCTTTGACAACTACTTTCTGGCATCGGGTTTTTCAGATCTCTGGAGAAGAATAAATATATATTTTAGAGACTACGTCATACGATTGTTTTATTACCCAATATTTTTTAAAATCAGAAAAATTGGTGATCTAAATGCTAAGGTAGTTACCATACTTTTCATTTTCTTCATGACTTGGTTTTTGCATTCTCTTCAGTGGTTCTGGCTTAGGGGCTTTTTCCCTATACGAATGGTAGATGTGGTGTTCTGGGGAGTATTTGGGGTATTGGTTGCCGGCAATGCGATATGGGAAACAAAAAAAAGGAGAACAAGGCCTGATACTAAAAGCTGGGCTTATGCCGGCAGAATGACAGCTCAAATACTGGGTATGTTTCTGTTTATGAGTGTATTGTGGTCAATTTGGTCTTCTACAACTATGGGGGATTGGTTTGCGGTTGCTTCCCAGGTTTTAAATGGAAGTGCTAATCAATGGATAGTATTTTTTGTTGGGCTGGCAGCAACCTGGTTGGTGGGCTCTATTGTTTTCAGGCAATTTGAATTACGTCAATGGGGTAAAAAGATTGACCCTGATCCGGCTTCTGAAATAGCCTCATTTTGGTCATTGAGTATTGTAATTTGCTTATTATTTTTACAAATTCCTTTTATTGCGCAAACTATTGAAAGTCAAACGGGAAAGGAATTAGATGGATTGCTTGAACCCAAATTAAATCTAGCTGATGAAAACCTTTTGGTGGAGGGTTATTATGAAGAAATATTGATCGGCAATGAGTTAACCAGTCCTGTAGGTGAGATGGTTGAGCGGGGCGAGGGAGGAAGGTTTAGATTTTCTGAAGGTGCAATATTAGTAGACGATATAAGAATTGTAATAGCTAAACCCAACTTTTCCTTTGAGTTCAAAGATAAACTCTATACAACCAACAGTATAGGTATCCGAGATAAAGAATACCCAATAGAAAAAGGATCTAACACAATTAGAACTGCTGTTCTAGGGGGATCATATATAAATGGCTCTGGAGTAGCTGATTATGAAATTTTTGATGAAATCCTAGAAGACAAAATGAATGCTAGCTCTTCAGATTTTCATTACGAATTCTGGAATTTTGGAAATCCTGGTTTTGATCTAATCCAAAGTATTTATGATTTCGAAAAGAAAGACGGAATTCAGTTTGATTTTGACAACTTAATTTTCTTTTCACATGGAATAGATTTATATAAAAATATTAAAACTTTGGGTGCTGTTTATGCATCTGGCAGACCAATACCTTATGATTTCATGAAGGAAATAATAGATAAAAGTGGTATAGATAAGTCCATGTCGCAAACAGCTATTATGACTGCTATGGATCCTTTTAGTGAAGAGTTGGTGGTGCTTTCCTTAGAGTATTTGCATGAAATTTGTAAAGCAAATAATATTCAATCTATTTGGGCTTACTGGCCAACAACTTCAACCCATCCCTATGTTAAAGGTTTTCCGGAAGGGTTAGCTAAGATAGCTGAAGATATAGGATTTAAAATACTTAGTCTTGATGGAGTTTATAATGATCATCCTCCAAGAACACTCTTTGTTTCTCCAATAGACAGACATCCCAATGAGCTTGGCCACCGACTTGCAGCGGAAGCCCTTTATTTAGAATTTAAAAAAAGACCATATTTATTACAAACTGAGACAAACAATAAAGAAAACTAATAAAGAAGATACCTTATGTTTTAGAGTCTGAAATAAAGACAATTTCATTCCAAAGCTTTTCACCATAGACATCCCATGAAAATCTGCTGATGTGGTCCTGCAATTCAGAAATTATGGTTTTAATTTCTTCTGAACTTAGCTTATATACTCTTTCCATAAGTTCGCTGAGATCTTTAGCTTTTAGTTCATTCAAATAAAATGGATTATTTCCGGCAACCTCACGAATACTAGAGAATGGGGTGGTAATTGGAATGGTACCCGCTGCAATAGATTCGGCAACTGGCAAGCCAAAGCCCTCATAGGTAGATGGATAGACCATCGCTAAAGCATTCTTATATAAACTCAGCAGAACGCCATCTTCTACAAAACCGCTTAAACATATGAATTCCCTAAAAGGATGATCTTTTAAACGATCAAAAAACGGCTGTGACTTCCACCCCATTGCTCCACAAATTACAAGCTGAACATTTCCGGGGTTCTGTTTCTTAAATAATTCAAAAGCATCTAAAATAAGTATATGGTTCTTCCTGGGTTCAATCGTTCCAACCGTTAAAAAATAATCAGTACCTATCTCCCTTGGAATAGGTTGCTGTATAATTTCCGAGGAATTCAATCCCAGGCCGGGATAAATCATAACCGTTTTGTTTGAGGCAAAGGGGAAAACACGCTCAATATCTTTCTGCGTATGATTTGAGTTACTGATAATTAGATCTGCGTTCTTGAGAATTCGTTTTAAAAACAATCGCTGAAGAAACTGACTGTGAAACCTGTGGAAATTAGGGAATAATAAGGGGGTTAAGTCATGAATAACAGTTATTCTCTTAACTTGCTTTGGTAAATTAAAGGGACCAAAATGGGCAGGCTCGATAACCACGTCTACTTTTTCTTTTCTTAGAATTGCAGGAATTAATAAGAAAAGTCGAAACGAGGAATAACCAATGGGCATAGGAATGTTTTTAAGTACAATCTGCCTTACACCCTGCAAACTATCATCTCTCTTCTGACGTATTAGTAAAATTTCCCAGCCGGGATTAAAACGGATGAGACTTTTGATCATTTCTCTCGTATAAACATGCACTCCAGCATTCTGATTATCAAGAGCATCAGCAATAATTCCTAGTTTCATTTTAGGCAATTCTTATAAACTTCCATTGTATTCAATAATGTCCTCCGAAAATTAAACTGCAATGCTCTATTGAAGGCTTTCTGTTCAAGGTGAGACCTAAGTTGTTCATCAAAGAATAGCTCACCCATTTTTAACGCAATATCATCAGGAGAGTCAGGGTCTGCAATAAGTCCAGAATCTCCAACTACCTCTTTTAGTGAGGTGATATTACTATGTAAAACGGCTGTCATGCAACTCATTGCCTCTAACGGTGGGAGTCCAAAACCTTCATAAAACGAGAGGTAAATAAAAGCTACCGCTTCTGAAAACAGAACATGCAAATCCCTATCTTCTACAAAACCCGTAAAATGTATTTCCGCGCCATGATTTTCCGCCTCTTTTAATATTGGCATAGTTTTCCAACCTTTGTCACCGGCAATTACAAGACTAGCTTGAAGTCCGGGATTATTTTGTTTAAATTGAATAAATCCACGAATGGTATTGATCAAGTTCTTTCTTGGCTCTATAGTTGATAAACATAAGAAAAAGGAACCCTCAGGCAGCAAATAACGTTCTCTAACTTCATTGGTTAAAGTAGAGTTGAAATTGGGAAAAAATAATTGGGCATCAGACGCTTCATAAACCAAACTCACCTTATTTTCTGGTATGGGATAATACCTGATAAAATCTTGTTGAGTGAATTTTGATATAGCGATAAAATGATCTGCACTTTTTACACTTTCAGTGATTCCTTTTTCCGTCCGTCTGACATTATCATCAGTGTGAAACTCTGGCCTTACCTTATGAGTTAAATCGTGAATAGTAACGATCAAGCTTCCCTGAAGCTTTTCAATGTAATGAAAATTCTGAGGCAAAGGGAGGTGAATTAAATCGTACAAGGGTACTTGACCACTAAACTTTCGAACTAATGCATCTTCTTCCCTTTTTCCCACACCAGATCTTGCTTTTCTGAGCAAGGATCGGACAGGGGTATCCCTGTAAAATGAAGCCAAAGGCTCATAAATAAAACCCGGTGTAAGGAATCTAATTATAGCCTTTATTCCCAACAAAACCTTTTCATAGGCCTTAACCTCTTTTACCAAATTATTTGCATAAAACTCAAATCTATCCAAAGGTTCAATTTTTTTATTTATCAACAAGTCAAAACGAAACTGTCCGTTTCCGTACTTGCTCACTTCTTGCAATCCCTTTAGTAAATGAGTAAGGTATCGTTTTATTCCATCATTTCTTGAAATTTGAAGTTTATTCGCCTCTATTAGAATTCTATACTTTGGGGTTTTTAAAGTTTTGTCGGCAATCAACCCCATTTTATCCATAACCAGACCATCCAGCAAAGGATTTTGGCCAACACTAAAGGTATGATCAGCATAGCCCAATCTATCCATTACTTCACCATGTTTCCTCCAAAACAATCCAAGTAATTCATCCGGCATATCCTCCTTCCATGTACCTGACTTACCTTTTCTGAAGAATTTTTTGCTAAATTCCTCAGCGCTTATTTTAATACTTTTTGAAGTAGTCTGACCTCCGTACTTTGGCTTTCCATATTTCATGGATTTAAAATTGGGAAGTTGATCCCATTGTGCCTTTGGCATATCGATTAAACTTTCTACCCTTCTGAATTGGGCTTGCGGGTCCCTAATTAAATCCTCATATCGGATAACCAGATCTGCCCTTTCTATCCATTTTAAGGCGTTGATTGACCATCCGCCAAAAAAACTCCCCTCTGCTGCAACAATGGCTTCTTTCAGGTTGTCATAAAGATTGGAACCTGGATTGACTATATCTGATCTGTGATGTGCAATAGAAACCATGGCATCCCTTCCATCACGAACCAAATAAATGGCGGGAATTGAAGGGTCTGATGGATAAAGATCATCTGGCAATAGATGCGTTTTTACAAATGGGAATTCTGAATAGTTTTCATCCACAGGGTAATCGCTTTCTTTATGCCATGTGCTGGATTCCAATCCATATACATAAAAAAGTATGTTGCGAAAAAAAGTATTACCCGATCGCGGGAATGAAGCCAACCAGCATTTCATATCGAACCTTTTCTATTTTGATTTTTAAGTAAAAGGACCCTATTGTACAAATCCATATCCTCCTGATTATAAAGTTCAATTAAATTCCTTTCTTTAATGGTAATACTTTCTTTTTCCTTAGAGAAATGTAAATTAATATTTTCTCTGGGAGCTACATTAAATTTGCAATCCAATTTAGAAAATAACTCCTCAACGTCGTTTTCAAAGTTTTCCATTAATCCCGCAAAAAAAAGATCCTCTGGTTCGAGACCTTCCATAAATCTGCTCATCCTGTTTTTGCATTCTGGCAGAGCTGCATACTCCAACAGGGTTTCTTTAAGCCGATGTTGGTTAGCTGCTGTTACTTTCCCCGCTCTAATTCTTTTTTTAAAGAAAAAAAAGTTTGAAATGACACGCTCTACAGGATGCCTAAAAAATGCGACAATTTTAATGTTTCCTGATCTTTCAATAAATGAGGAAATTTCCCTCCAGTAGAAATGCCCATGCAGTACCTTCAATTCAGGCCTCTGTAAAGAACATAAGAGTTGAGAAATTTCCTCAGAGGTACTCCCCTTTAGCATAGCTCTTTTGACAGAAATCACTGCATCAAAGCCAAAGTTCTTGTGGTATAACTCGAGCAAACTACTTCCACCTGTTTTGGGAATATGAAGATGAACTATTTCAAACATAATCAGAAAGGTTCTTGTTTCTCATCTGAAGTGCATTTTGGTACAGCTCCATATCTAGAGAATTCAGCACTTCAATTTCCTCTATTATTTCTTTCGGCAACTCCTTTTTCTTAGCTGAGGTCTTATTCTGGTATAACAGTTTTGGAATTTTATCCCAGTTAAGGACTAAAGCTATTTCCTTCAAATCCAACTCAAAATCTTCCTGAATTCCTACAAAATCAAATTCACCCAAGCTTATTCCTTCTAAAAATTTATACTGTCGATTTCTGTTCTTTTCATCTCGCGCATATTCCACCAGTGACCGTTGCATTTTACTTAGTATGTTTAAATTACGTTGTTCTTCTTTTAAAATTTCATGCAGCCTGGATTCAAGATAAAAATAATTTGAAATCACTCTTTTAACAGGATGTCTAAGCCAAGTTATCCGATGTATTGAATTTTCGTCAAAATCAAACATCTTTTTCAGATCACTGTATACATAATGTCCATGTAACACCCGTGCATTTGGCAATTCTTTGTCGGAATAAATACTTTCATTCAATCGAACTACTCCCCTATTGTTGATATCCCACCTTACTACAGCATCTTCTCCATATACCTCCTTCAAAATATTTCGGAAAGATGTTCCTGCAGTTTTAGGAATGTGAAGAGACAATAATTCTAATCTATAATTGTTTGATTTTTTTCTAAAAAACATAGTTATTTTTCAATTTTTCATCACGGCACCAGCTTTCTGACTAAAATTACAGCATAAGTAGCAGGTACATCTGCATAGTGATCATCATCTAACTTCAGAGCGATGGTAGAATTACCTTTTAACTCAATTGAGAAAGTATCCGGTGGAAAAATTTTATCCAATTCCCTTTCATTAACTCCTACCAACTCAGTTACTTTTTCTGTCAGCACTCTTTTTAATTGTTTTGGAAAATCTCCCAATTTCAGTTTGAGTCGAAAGAAATAATTTTTAGCATCATCCGATAGTTCAATAAAATAAAGAATCCCATTTCTTCCCAACAACAGCGCTAAAGATTCCACAAAGGCATCTCTATCGTTAATAAGGATTTGCTGAAGAGTTCCCCTCATATATACATTACAGTCCCCAAGTTCTTCTGAGAGCTCCTGAACCTGTTCTTTATTCAGAATATCCAATTGTTGGAAAGAGAGATTGGCAGAAGAAAATTTACCTGCTGCGATTTTAACCGCCTCATGAGAAATATCTGTACCAATAACTTTTTGAAATTCTTCGGCCAATAATTGAGTTTGTGTGCCAATACCACATCCGACATCCACAACAGCCAAATGGGGATTAAAGAATTTTCTCATCACTTTAATATCCAGACCTATAGCCAATTGAGGATCGACATCCCAAGGAATATCTTCCGGCTTGGAACTCATTGAACGGTAATAATTTTCCCAGTTGGCAAGATAAAAATTCTCCGACTTAGTACCCATACAGAAATTTTGCCAAAATTAGTCAATTTTCAATTAATGGTCATTGCATACCTCTAGTTTCCCCCTTCTCCAATTAAAATAAGTATCTTTGCTTTCCAAATTTCAGCGATTTATGGGAATAGAGCAATCCGGGAGAAGGGTTTTATTTCACAGGTTTTTTAATATCTACAATGGGGGAACAAGTGGAGGGCAAATAAAAGTCAGGGATTGTTTCGAGCACTTCCGACAGTCCAATTTATACAATCCCCGGTTATTTTTCAATCCTCTAACTGTCTGGTTTGAGAATCCGGGTAATGTCTGGTTGCCCTACAGAAACACGCCATATCATTTAAAAAGTTGGGAAATCCAAAAAGGAGACATCCTATTTTTTGCAGGTATTGATTGGATGGTTCTAAATGAAAAACAAAGGTTAAATCCTCCTGTTCCACTTATTAATATCGCCCATCCCAGACATACCATGTCAACGGACAAAAGAAATGCCTATCTGAAACACCCGGCTATAAGGATTACCAAAAGTAGCATTAGTAAAAAAATATTAGATGATTACGGTGTTAACGGACCAGTTTTTGTCATTCCTGATGCCATTGACCCCAAGGGTCTTCCCAAGCCGAATGAAAACCCTGATTTAGATCTTTTAATTGTCGGATTAAAAAACCCGGAGCTGGCAAAAAAGCTGGCAAAAAGATTGAGATGGCACAACTTGATTAACAAAGAAAAAATAAGATTTGAGGTTCAACTACCTCCGAAGCTACCCACCAGAATGGATTTTTTAAATCTGGTAAACAGAGCCAAAACTGTAGTTTACTTGCCGTTGGAAGAAAAGTATGGGTCAGAGGGATTTTACCTGCCGGCTCTGGAAGGCATGTTTTTGAAAAAACTGGTAATCTGTCCTTACGCTGTGGGCAACATTGATTTCTGTATTCCGGGAAAAACCTGTCTCATGCCCGATTATGCATTCAAAAGTATTTTAGACACCATTGAGCAGGCACTAATCCTTCCTCTGGATAAAAGAGACAGAATTGTTCAAAACGCATGGAAAATAGCCCAAAATCACTTACTAGTAAATGAAGGAAAAGCATTGATTAATCTCTTAAATCAGGCAGATGATATCTGGAATGAGAAAGATCTTTTCTTATAAGAAAAGAGAGAAAAAAGGACGTAATATTGTATTAACAGGTATCCCCAGATCGGGAACTACTCTGGTTTGTAAGTTGCTTTTAGAATACGAAAACACCATCGCCCTTAATGAACCACTAGCTGCTGATTTATTCAAAAAGGGACATCCTCCTCTTGATGTAGTTTCACAATCCTTTAAATCCATTAGAAAAGGTCTTTTAAACACGGGGCATGCACCAGTGCGAGCGAAAGATGGCAAAATAACTGACAATGCCTACTCTTCAGGCGACCGCTCCCGGAAACGCGTTCTGCAAAGAAGTTCGGTCAAATTCGACAAAAAACTAACTACTGACTTCACTTTAATCATGAAACACTGTGCAGAGTTTAGTCTTATACTTCCTAAACTTACAGAACATTACGATTGCTTTGCAATTATCAGAAATCCACTTTCCGTTATTGCATCCTGGAATAGTGTCAATGTGCCGGTTTCAAGGGGAAAAATTGCAAAATCCAGGATTTTATTACCTTCCTTATATGAAGCACTTGAAAGTCTAAAAACCCTGGAGGATAAGCAGTTTTATATTCTCAATTGGTATTTCAGTCAGTTTGGTAATTTAACACAGCAAAACATCATTAAATACGAGGATATCATTCAATCGCAAGGTACAGCTCTGTCCGTGATTACAACTGAGAGGAGACTGTCCGGAAGTAAATTAGAAAGCCGAAATGACAATCCTTTATACGACAAAAAAAATGTCTCCTATATGTTCGAATTGCTCATAAATAAGGGGGGGAGTTTTGAAAACTACTACTCAAAGGGAGATATTGAAAATTTGGCTCAAGAACTAAAACTTTAAGAAGGCGGATATGGAAAACAAAACCAAGAAGTCAGGGAAAAACATTATCCTCACCGGACCACCAAGAAGTGGGACTACCTTAAGTTGCCATCTGCTCAATAAATTAACCAATGTAGTAGCACTGCACGAGCCCATGAATTTAAAGATGTTTCCAACAAAAGAAGAGGGCTTGAAAAATATACCTTTGTTCTTCGATGAAATGAGAACTCTGATAATGGAAAAGGGGAAAGCTATTTCTCGGGTAAAGGATGGTCAGATTCCGGACAATCCTTTCCAATCAGGCTATGAGTCACGAAAAAGTACAGTAAGAAAAGAGCTTTTTACCTTAGCTAATCCACCAATCAATGCTGAATTTACCCTGGTCATCAAGCACAATGCTCATTTTAGTTTCTTACTGGAAGAGTTGAGACAAAAGTTTGATTGCTACGCAATAATCAGAAACCCACTAGCTGTTTTGGCTTCATGGAACACCATAAAGGCTCCCGTCTCAGAAGGAAACCTCAAGGTTTTAAAAGGCCTAAATCCTCAGCTCGAGCAGGAATTATGGAGAATTCCAGAAGTAATAGACCGCCAGGTTCATCTGCTAGATATACTTTTCAGACAGATAAAACTCCTTCCATCTACTCAAATCATTTTTTATGAAGAAATTATTAGGACTGGAGGAAAAGCTCTTTTTTCAATAAGCGAACAAGCCATCACGCTAAATGAAAAATTATCGAATACTAATCTAGAAAAACGGTATCCTCAACAACTCATAGAATTGATTTATCAAAAACTCATCAGTAATAAGGGAGATAATAAATACTGGAATGATTTTTATCCCCCCTCTGACTTTGAAAAAATAATGAATGTTTACCTTTGATGTTTTAATTTGGAATCACCATGGCCTATTTGGAGATATTTGTTGATGTTGCGATAGCCTTAGGCATCATATTAATGGCTTGTCAGATAGTAGGTTCACTGGCTGCTTACATAGCTCAACCCCGGGTAGTTGGAGAAATGATTGCCGGCGTTTTATTGGGATCTACCCTATTTGGTAAAATTTTCCCGGAACTTTATTTATTGGCATTCCCGACCGAAGTTATGCCTTTTTTATTTGTGATTGCCAACATAGGCTTGTCATTTTACATGTTCATAGTCGGAATGGAAATTGACCTCAAATCTTTCAACAAGAAGCTGATGACAGATGCAGGTCTATTATCATTTGGGGCTCTGATTACTCCATTTATTTTTGCCTTTTTTACTACTTTATTGTTTGCCGACTTGCTGAACACCATGAATCTGCCATTTGCTTCCTTTTTCATCTTCATGGGAGCGGCTTTTGCCATTACAGCTTTTCCCATGCTCGCCAGAATTTTGCAGGAGAACAATATTTTACAAACCAAAATAGGGGGACTGGCTATGGTGTCTGCCAGTATTCAAGATGTTATCAGCTGGATTTTATTGGGACTTGTTACCGCTTTGGCTGTTGGGAGCGGACTCAGCAGCGTTTTTGTAATGATAGCGGGAGCAACTGCTTTGGTCTTTTTTCTCTTTTATGTAATTAAACCACTTCTCAAGTTTTGGATTGAGCGAAGAGGGGTACAACAGCTCGACAACAGCACCTTTAGTGTGGTTCTTTTTCTATTGATTATCTGTGCTGTATTTACAGATTACCTGGGATTATATTCAGTTTTTGGGGGATTTATGTTGGGACTGGCCATGCCCAGGATTCCTCATCTTGTAGTAGGAGTTAGCAGCAAACTAAAAGACATTACTCTGGTCCTCTTTCTGCCTGTATTTTTTGCCTTTTCAGGATTGAATACAGATTTGGGAATCCTTACAGAAACCAGATTTATTGGACCCACGATCATAATTCTATTGTTTGCTTTTGCCAGTAAAATGATACCTCTTTTTGGAGTAATGAGAACCCAAAAATACTCCTTCCAGGATTCCTTTTCCATTGCAGCCCTAATGAATTCCAGAGGTTTGATGGAATTGATAATAGCCAATATTGGATTGATGTATGGATTAATAGATGAGAGCCTTTATGCTATTTTAGTTTTAATAGCCATAGTTACTACTTTGTCTGCAATGCCCCTTTACAAAATGAGTCAGAGGTAAAGTTTTCCGTATTTCACTCTGTCTGTTTGGTACCTAAATTGCGGGGATTCTTAGCAGGTGATTGAGTACAACTATGATTAAACAATAGAATTCGGAGCGGACTCATTTATGGGTTTTCATTTTTTAACTGCTAAATTAACAATTTACTATCTTTGCATAAGTTTTAAAATATCCTTAAAAGAATAGAAAATGGAAGAAAAAGAAATTCGTAAGACAATTAGTAATTATATTAAAGAAGAGTTTTTGAATGAAGATGATGCAATAACTTTTGGGGCTGATACGCCTCTAGTTTCCAGTAGAATAATGGATTCAATTTCAACTCTCCAATTAGTTGATTTTGTTGAAAAAACTTTTGGTATTGAATTCAGTCACCACGAGGTAGACCAAGATAATCTGGATACTGTAAATAAAATTTATGCTTTTATAGAACGGAAAAAGGGGTGAAAAAAAATTTCTCAAGGCTTGAGGAAATTCTACAATTTTCAGTTGAGCAATGGCCAAATAATATAGCGGTTGTTGACCGTGAAAACCTTTTGACTTACAGTGATCTAAATTTCCTTTCGAATCAAATTTGCTCACAACTAAATCAGCTAAATCTTCCAAAAAGTAGTAGAATTGGAATTTTACTGCCCAAATGTAGTTGGTCGCTAATAAGTATTTTTGGTATTCTCAAAGCTGGGCACGCCTATGTACCGCTTGACTATGATGCACCCTGGGAAAGAAATCATTTCATTATAAAAGATTGTTCGCTTAACGCCATAATAGGCTACAAAGATTCTGAAATAGATCGAGAAAATTCTTATCAGAATCCAATCCAAATATCGGAATCCAATGTTGTTATTTTTTCCAGGAGGGCTTTTGACCTTAATCAACAACAAGATATCGGCGAAATGGCTTACATTCTTTACACCTCTGGGTCAACAGGCAAACCCAAGGGAGTAGTGTTTTCCCACTCCAATGCATTGAGTTTTATTCATTGGTGTAGAGCCACCTTTACTGCTACCGACCAATCCATTTTTTCGTCCCATGCTCCCTTTCACTTCGATTTATCTATCCTGGATATTTACCTTCCTCTCAGCCATGGAAGTAGATTAGTTTTGATCGACAGTCATACGGGTAAAAACCCCAGGGCCTTGTCTCATTTGATTGAAAGCGAAAAAATAACTCATTGGTACTCCACTCCAACAATTTTGAAACTAATTCTACATTACGGAAAGCCTGAACGTTTTGACCACAGTAGCCTACAGAATGTCTTATATGCAGGAGAAGTATTTCCAACCCTGCCCCTAAGAGCACTTTCAAAAATATGGGGCAAGGCGATATTTTTTAATCTTTACGGTCCGACAGAAACCAATGTTTGCACCTATTATCCTATCCCTCAAATCATATCCGATGAAAAAAATGAACCCTTTCCCATTGGAAGAGTTTGTAATCATTTAGAAGCAAAACTGATAAAATGCGAAAATACTAAACAGGAATTATGCATTTCCGGTCCGGCAGTTTGTCAGGGATATTGGAATAATGAAGAAAAAAATCGAGAAACATTTTTTTGGGAAGATGGAAAAAAATGGTACAAAACCGGTGATTTGGTTAGTATGGATAATGAAGGGAATTTTATATTTGAAGGCAGGAAAGACAGGATGATTAAAAAAAATGGATTTCGAATTGAACTCGGTGAAATAGAAAACACATTAAACCATCACCCATCAGTTAATCACGCAGCAGTATTAGCCGTAAAAAATAAATCTGAGGAGGTAAGTATCCATTCTTTTATTCAAAACAAAGAAAATACAAGTCTGAATAGTGCCGACATTAGAAATTATTGCAACGAATTTTTGCCCTATTATATGCTTCCTGATAAGATTCACTTTGTTGAAAAACTTCCGGTTACAAGCACAGATAAAACAGATTATCAGGCTTTGAAAAAAATGTTAGCGAATGGACTTTAATATCAGTAAGGAACAAGAGAAAATTATTTCAGAAATAAAAGTTTTCTCAAATGAAGTAATCAACAAGCTCGATTACCAGATAGCTGGTTTAAGTCCCTTTAGTAAGGAGGATTGGAGAAGATGCGGTGAAATCAAACTTCACGGACTGCCCATTCCGGAAGAATTTGGTGGGAGAGGTCTGGATGCAGTTTCAACTGCCCTTGCACTGGAAGAATTAGGATATAGTTGTATTGATGCCGGCTTGCCTTTTGCTATAGCTGCTCAGATGCTTTCTTGTCTGGTTCCAATTTGGAAGTTTGGCAATAACGAACAAAAGGAAGAACTTCTTCCTCATTTGTGCAGAGGAGAAAAATTATTGGCCAACAGTATTACAGAAAAAGATTCCGGCTCAGATGTTTACAATATGGCTGGCAGGGCTGAAAAAATCGATGACAATATTTTCCAACTCAATGCTGAAAAAACCATGATAACAAACGCTCCTATAGCTGATGGTTCTTTATTGTATTTGGCAACCCAGGCTGAAAAGGGGTATTTTGGGGGGATATCAGCTTTTATTGTAGACCATAATCTAAGCGGGGCGGAATCTGAGGAAGTTATTGAAAAAATTGGATTGGAAAGTGTTCAAATGGGGAAACAGCAATTTAAAAATGTTAGAATTGATAAAAATAAAATACTGGGTCAGGAAGGATCGGGTGGGCCGATTTTTGCACTAAGTATGGATTGGGAGCGTGCTTGTTTGGGAGCTGTCCATGTAGGATTAATGAGGAAAATACTAGAATTTTGTATAAATTTTGTCAAAAAAAGAAAAGTTGGAAATACCTACATCAGTAAACATCAAGCCGTTTCTCACAAAATCGCCAATATGAAAGTCAGTCTGCACATTAGTCGACTTGCGCTTTACCAGGCAGCCTGGAGTCTTGACAACCAATCAAGACCTGGACTATCTGCCTCAATATCAAAACTTTATATTAGCGAATCGTTAGAACAAGTCTGTAGAGATGCTTTTCACATTATGGGAGGAGCAGCATATTTAAAGGGCAGTTTTATTGAAACCTACCTCAGAGATTCCCTGAGTGCGACTATCTACTCCGGGACTTCAGATATTCAGAGAAATATTATAGCTAAAAATTTGGGAATTTAATGTTACTTTTGTAGTCAATTGTAAATATGTTTAAAATGGTAGAAAAAGATCTAATTGTAATTGGAGGTGGACCAACGGGTTCTACTATAGCGTCATACATGAGCATGAAGGGCTACAAGGTTACCCTTTTTGAAAAAGAAAAATTTCCCAGACCACATGTTGGGGAGTCTCTTCTGCCTTTTAACTATTTTTTGTTCGAAGAATTAGGGGTTTTAGACAAAATGGAAACGAGGTTTCACAGAAAACCCGGGGTTAAGTTTACCAACTCTGATGGGTCAGCAAGTACTGTTTGGTATTTTGACCATGTAATAAAAAACCCAAGTTCCCTTTCTTTTCATGTCGATCGGGCTGCATTTGATAAGCTTCTATTAGATCGTTCAAAAGAACTAGGTGCAATTGTTTATGAGGAAACAGCAGTTAAAAAAGTTGAATTTAAAGAGGATGAAAATAAAGTGATTGTATCCACTCTAAATAAAATGGGACAAAAGGGTGAATTTACGGCTGACTTTATTATTGATGCAAGTGGTCAAAATACATTTTTAGCCAACCACTTTAAAGATAAGTCCAATTATGAGGGATTGGATAGGGTGGCTGTCAATTCTCACTGGAACAACCCATCTTATGATAAAGAACTGGAAGAAGGATGCATTGAAATCATTCATCTCGGAGGTGAGAAAATGGGTTGGATATGGGCAATCCCCATTTCTTCAAAAAGATTAAGTGTGGGGGTAGTCATGTCAGCAGATTACTTTAAATCACTTCGAAAAAAATACGCAGGAGAATCTAATATTCTAGATAAAATTTATTTGTCTGAATTGACTGAATCACCGGTTATTAGCAAGATTTTAAAAAATGCTGAAAAAGATGCCCCTGCAATGGCTCACGGAGATTACTCGTATTATACCAATAAAAAATATGGTGATCAATTTGCTATAATTGGGGATGCATCAGCTTTTCTTGATCCCATTTTCTCAAGTGGAATTTATATCGGAATGATGAGTGCAAAGTTTCTAAGTGAAAGTTTGGATGAAGCATTTCAAAAAGGACTGCCACCCTCAGACTTGATAAAATCAGTCTACGATGATCTAAATGGTGGCTATGATCTGGTTGAAAAATTAATTAGGATTTTTTATGACCCAAATGCCATTTCTTTACCTAACATTGGTCTCATAAGAAATGAAGGTTATGAAAAGTTCCATACCGCATACAAAATATATCACTTCCTACTTCAAGGAGATTTCCTTAAAAATCACCAAAAATATAGTAAAGCGGCAGATATCCTTAAAGATACCAAACAACTTGAAAAATATACCAATTTTGTAAAATCAAAAGATTCTGAAGCCGTTATACATCCATAATTTTTAACTATAAAAAAATCAATATGAAAACTTTTGTTAAATTATTTGCCTTTTCGTTCTTAATTTTAGGTTTCTATTCTTGCGCAAGTAGTGGCGAGGAAGGGGATAAAGACAATCAAAATGACGTAACTTCGGAAATTAGTCCCGAAGATGCAGAGCGAAGAGCCAATATGCAGTTGGAATGGAATATCAGTGAGATTATTGACCTTTGGGTCAATAATCTGGATGAAAGATTAACCTTGACCGATGATGCAAAAGACGGGATTAGACGGGTTTATTCCGATGCCTACACCAGTTCAAGAGGTAGTCTAGATGACAGAATTGACCGCGATCAGGCAAGAGAACTCAGACAACAATTAGTCAGAGAAACAGAAAATGAAATCGTTGAGCTCCTTACTGAGGATCAGGCAAATTTTTACAAGAGGTTTTACGAAGACAAATAACTTGAAATGCAACCCGACTAAGGTTTAACTCTTAGTCGGTTCTTCTTTTTCCAACAGGTTTTTGTATATTTCCTGATATCTGTGTGTAGCTACTTTTAGAGGAAAAATTCTCTTAGGCAAATAATTCCACTCTCCTTTACAGGCTTTTTTCATGGCATAAAATAGACTTTCCTCATCAAGGGTTTCTAATTCTATCATACTTCCGCCAACCACTTCCTTTAAGGCCCCCTTACCTGAACTGACAATAGGAATTCCCATGGCAACTGACTCAGCTGCTACAAAACAAAACCCTTCACTGTGTGAGGGAATGACAACTACAGCTGAGGAGGCAACCTCTTTCAAAAGCTCTTTTCTGGGCAATTCATGTAAAAAGGTCACTCTATTGGAAATATCTGATTTTTCAACTGTCCTTCTAGTCCAATTAAATACCTTGTCTGGTTTTTTCGAAATGATCAATTTTAGATGCACTTCACGGTTTTCTTTACAAAGTTCAGTAAAGGCAGGAATCAAAACTTCCAATCCCTTCGACACCCCAGGCCTGCCAAAAAAACAAAATGTAAATTTTTTCTCCTTTTGAACTGGAAGGTTTTCAAACTCACCATAATCTAAGCCATTATATACCAACGAGACTTTTTTTGCAGGAACTCCTCCTTCCTTTAAGCAATCTACTGTAAATTGAGAAACTCCCACAAAGCAATCAAATTTCATTCTCAATATAAACTTTTCGAATAATGAAAATGCTACTCTCTCGGGAAAACTCAAAAAGGGAAGATTGAACCAAAGACGTCCCCATACCTCATGGAAGGTAATAATCGATTTTGTCCTACTAATCCAGGCGGCAAAGCGTGCCGGAAGAGCTGCATTATAAGAGGAAGTATGAATGATATCGGCCCATTTAGCCCATTTAACGCATGAAGGAATAGACAAGAGGGTGAACCCAAAACGGTTGCCGACTTTTAATCTAATTACCTCCACCCCACCGATTACCTCTTTTGCAGGTAGTTTGCTTTTAAATAAAGTGGTTATCACTTTAACCTCAAAACCATTATTCAGGAGTGATTCTGCCAAGGACTTCCACAGTTCTTCTGCTCCGCCTATATAAGGATAGTAATGTTCAACAACAAATAATATCTTCACTTCTCTTTCTCTTTAGTTTCAAATTGAGTTAGTGAAATTTTGCGAACTAATTTTGTGATGACCCTATTTTGCTCTTTAATGACTGAAAACGTCTTAAAGTGAATAAAAAAAGAAGCTGCAAGTCCAATAAAAATAATTGCATTAACATTATCTTTAATTCCCAGAGCATGTGACAAAGCGTTTGTGATTTCATCTGGTATGATCGCAACTACTGCTATCCCTAACCATAATAGTACCCAAAAAAAAGATTCAAAAAGGGTATTTTGCCCCTTAAAATGACTAATTAAAGTTAATGTAATAGCAAATAAGGCTATTAGTGGTACCAATATCTGATATACTTCCAATCCTGCCATTATATTATACCCTATTTTATCTTAAATAATACATGATGCAGTAAATTAAAAAATGTCTTTACGCCAACTAAAAAACCTTGACCCTTTTGCATGGATTCCTCAGTATATTTAACCCTAATGGGTACATTACTGATTTTCAAGCCGTGGTGGTGGGCCTTGATAACCACTTCACTACAAAACTCAAACCCATCTTGCTCAATATTAATTTTCTCTACCGCTTTCCGACTCCAAACCCTAAATCCTGACTGTGAATCACTTACCATTCTGAAACTCATCCATCCTGTTACTAAATCTGCAATCACATTATAAACTTTACGTCTGAAGGGAATAACATTTTTCCCTGATGAAAAACGGTCGCCAATAGTAATATCAGCCCCCTGTTCAATATGCATTTGCATTAGGTAAATAACATCCTCAGTATAATGTTGTCCATCACCATCCATAGTTACAGCAATCTTGAATTTTTCTGACTTCCTAAATATTTCCATACCTGTTGCTGTCGCCGCACCTGCTCCTCGGTTAATAATATGCCTTACTATAAATGCCCCGGCATCAATTGCCTCCTTTGAAGAATTATCGCTACTACCATCATCTACCACTAACACATTCAAATACCCCCTTTCGAGAAGTTCGCTTACCACTCTCCCAATTCTCCCTTCTTCATTGAAAACGGGAATAACAATCAAGACTTTATCCTTAATTTCTCCCGAAAATACACCCATCCCTTATTTTAATCTGAATAATGCAAGTTTACCCCTTTCAATAATTTGAGTTCCAAAAATATCATTTCTCACCAAAATCATCCTTCCCATATGTTCAATTTGACGATCACCCAGTGGATGTTCTACCAATCTATCCGTCCCAATCAATTCTATGTATTGATTATTGTGCAAAAATTCGACAAACTCCTCCACTTTTTTTGTTAAAGTTCCATCAGTTGTGCGATCCATAGTATGAACATCTAGATCTAAAAGAAAATAATCAACTCCAAAACTTTTAAACCTATTTACTGAAGCCACCATACTTTTGTTGGACATTCCCCAGATACCTGTAAAAAAATCCAGCTGATTATCATCAAAAACCCTTTTGTGATTATCATGGATAAAAAACCTCATCATACTACCTACATTAAAAACAATTTTTTCTGTATCCCTATTTAACTCTTCAATAATCAGCTTTGTTTGGGGATTAAAAACACTTAGAAAATACTCATCATAATCAAGTTGACCTGAAGCGTACTGTATAGTAGCAGGATTGACCACAGTAGAAAAATCTGTTTGCTCAGGTTGAGTAGGTTTCCCTAAGGCATAAGGTGAAAGACGTAAAGTCAAAATCATTACGAGCCAAAGGACTAATATTAGCATACTAAAGATACTAACCCCTCTGTATTTCTTGTAAACAGAGCCACCGTCACAAAAATAAAGAGTGACTAATAAAAGGGAAGCTATAGCTAAACCACTAAACCCATACCAAGGAACTCCACTGGCAAAAAGAACCCAACAACAAAAGAATACAAAACTAAAAAATACCAAGGCACTGATAATGGGTTGGCTATTGAGTCGCACTCCTCTAAAGCAAAAAAACAAGACTGGTAAAGATACTAAAATACAAATTACACTTCCTAGGTCCCCTAAAGAAGCAAGAATTTCATACAGTGGGCTCAATAAGCCTGCAGTCAATAACAATGGATAAATTAACAAAAGGTGCATACCACTTAAATGTGAAAAAAAAGCTGAACCTGACCCATAATTTTTCTGACTAATTTGATCAATAATTTCATTTGTACCTGCTGTATTCTCAGGATTGTACACCGACCAAAGGGTTAGTGACATCCAAACCCATAAGATAGAAAGGGACAATCCCCATACTTTCTTGTCCATTTTTCTTCCAGAGAAAATCAACAATGGTAGAAACATTAGAAACATTAAGCCAATATCAGTTGAGAGTAGATTTACATTTTTCCTCATAGTCAAATCGTATGGAAGGGAGAAAAACCGAGGAAAACCCTTTTCAGATCCCAGATATCTGCCCAATTCTTCTACCCTGCCAGTATTTTCAGGAAAATCAATAATTTCCATCTCTGCATTACTCATGCTTATCACTTGAAAGTCCTTTTCTAAATTATAATCCGAGAAATTAAAATCTAAATTACTCAGATCATTTACTGAACCCAAAAGCACAGGTGCGGGGTCTTTCCCCTCCATTAAATTAGTCAAAGAAAAATTCCCGTGCTCTATGATATTCTTTCCTGCCCATGGTGCGAGTAAAACAAAAATTGGGACAATAAATGCCAGTATGAGTTTGAAAAGGTGCAAAAAATTCTCTCTCTTATTGAAACTCAAAAGAAAGTAGACAATAGAGGATATCGTTAATACCAATACCAAAATCCACTTATCAGAAGAAACGATTTCTATGGCAGAAAACTGATGTGCATCGATAAAAAACAGGAAAGCCAAACCAAGAAATACAATACCAAAAGCTGAATAAAAACCTGCTCTTATGAAAAATAACATTCCCAAAAGTGCAACAATTGTCATGCTTGCTGTAAACTTAATTCCCAATGCAAAACCACAAAGCAATCCTACAAGACCCCAGAGGATAAGTTCTTCCTTTTTTACAGCTAATGTTCTAATATTTTTTTCATCTTCGGAGATTATCTTTCTGAAATAGTAATTGACTACTAATGCAACCGCGAGTAAAACAAAAAACAATTTCCCTAAATCTGTTTTTACTTCAGTTGAGGATTGCCACAATACAAGTGGCATACAATAAAATATCACAGCAGCAAAAATAGCCCAGTTCACAGAAATGAATAAACGCCCAATTTGAACAACAAGCAACATACTCAATACTCCACCAAAAATACCAATATACTGCGCAATGGGATTACTGTCAAAAACTACATACCCAATACCCATAATTATTGACCAGTAATACGGCATTTGACCCTTTATTAACTCACCTGACTGACTCATCAACATGGGAGTATTCAGGTACAAAGTCAGAGAATCGAAACCAATCGGAACAGCAGTAGTTATACTAATGAAATTTACAGCTGTCACCAAAACTGCAATAAAAACAAGGAAAATTGCTGCAGGATGCAAAACGATCTCAGGCTGTTTTTTAAAAACTTCTTTTCTGAAAAATTCCAATGTTTCTCTCCAGCCTACGCCCGAAAGAAGAATCAATACAACCACAACAGGCCAAAGAGTATAATGCCCGAAGGCTGCTAAAATAAACAGTATTAATGCAAGCAAAATAAAACCAAGAGATATGGAGATGAAAAAATTAAATCCTTTGACAACATCCTGTTTGATAACCGAAAAAAGAAAAGCTCCTGATGAAAACGAGGCTATCAAAACTAGAAAAAACTTCAGGTGAAGAATTATAGTGTTTAGAAGAAAGCCACTAAAAGACCAATCAGCTCCATGCTTTGATTGATGAAAGGCTGCAAATAAAACCATTAGCAACAATAAAACCGGGTATAAATAAATCCACCTAAAATTATTAATGCGTAATTGAAAAGAAATTGGCCTCTTGACAAATAGAAATATTAGAAGCAAACATAAAACTGCATTTAAAAAAAGAAAATCAGTATATTTAATAAATCTCAGTGCATAAATATAATCTGTAGAATTACCAAAAAAATCTGTGAGAACAAGTAACATCCAGTACAAACAAAACCCATAGATTAACCAATCGTATAGTGATTTTTTTCCTTTTTTAACTCGCACTCGCTTCATACCTGTCAAATAGAATTTAAATTTTCTAATCCAAAGATAATACAATATTCAATTTAATTCCATCGTCAATTTTTCTGTAAGCATAATTAGATGTCATTGTAAGCTACTTTCAATGTTATAAATTTTTTATCTATAAATTTAATAAAACCTATTATTTATACTAAAATATACTAGATTTATATTAAATTATTAGTTTTAGTTTTAACTCATATTATACAATAATATTTTAACTATTATTAAAAATAAAATAATTAATGGAAATCAATTTAATTGATACTTTTTTTTATAAGTAATTTATTGAAATAAATTAAAAACCGATAAGCAAACTAAAAACACCATTTTAATTTAATTTAACTAACTTAGTAGAGACCTATTAAAATCATGATAAATTTCATCTCAGCCAATAAATTTGCTATGCTCAAACCCAATTTATAGCCTTCCACTTGACACATAAAAAAAGGGAAACAAGATGAATGATGAGGAAACAGCTGTGGCTATCTTTTTATATCTCCAAACTAAAACAACATAATGTGTTCTATTTGAAATACATACACCAATATCTTTCATCTAATTTTTTTCAATTAGTTAGAAAAAAATGAAAAGTCAGCGAATCTTTTGAATTTATTAGATATACCTTTGGTATAAATTCCCTGGAATTACCTCCTAAGTCAGGAAACAATCTCCCCATTTTCAATTACAACAATTTGAAAGGGAATTCCCATTTTCTCCAAGGTGCTTTTAAGTCGCTCCTCATTGGTATCTGTAATAAATATCTGCCCGTCACTTTGATTTTTTATCAGGTTCAAAAAAGAAGAGGCTCTATTCTCATCAAGGCGGTCAAATAAATCATCCAATAAAAACAAAGGATCCTTAGCGGTAACTTCCTTTATAAGTTCCCAAATGGCTAGCTTTAATGAAAGAACTGCAGATTTTAACTGCCCCTGCGAAGCAGTGTCCTTTAACTTGGAATCATAAAGCATCAACTCAAGATCATCCTTGTGTATTCCGCTATTGGTTCGGGTAGTGTATCTGTCCTTTTCTCTGTTTTTTTCAGACAAATACTGAAAGTCGTGTTCGTGTAATTCTGATTTGTAGGAAAAATCTACCTTTTCTTTACCGGAAGACACTTTTTCATAAAAATCAGCGAAGTACTTTTCAAGCTGTTTGAGGTAGCTTTTTCTTTTTTCAAAGATAAACTGAGCGGAAGGTGCAATTCTATCGTCAAAAACAGACAGCATAGCGGGTTTAAAGTCGCCCGGTTTATTTACAGACTTCAAATAGGCATTACGTTGCTTCAATATACGGCGATAAAGTATTAATTGATCCAAATACTCCCGATCAATCTGAGCAAAGGCGAGATCGATTATCCTTCGTCTTTCTCTACTGCCTGCCAATAATAAATCTATATCCTGAGGGACCATGCTTACTACCGGAAAACGTCCGATGAGATCGCCTAATTTGGTGACCCTATCTCCGTTCCACTCTATAATCTTCCCCTTCCGCGCTTGGTATTTTACTACTAATTTATGAGTGCCTTCACTATCCATTGAACCCGGTTTTATAGAACCCTCTAATCTAAAAAAATCCTTTTCCCTCATTAGGTATGCACCATCACTGTAGGCATTCATCCCTTTACTTACCGAAAGAAAGTGGATGGCCTCCAAAATGGAGGTTTTACCGGCACCATTGGAACCACAAAGACCAATCACCCTTTCATTAAAACCCAAATGAGTGGCTTGGTGGTTTCTAAATTGTGTCAGTATAATGCTATCAACCTTCAAAACAATAATTTTTGTAAAGATACAAATTTCAAATCGCCTTATTGACGGTCAAAATCTTTTTCCTATCAAACTATGTTCTTTATGAGTTAAGGTCCCTAAAAAACATTTTTTCTCTGATCTAAAATTGTAAAACTGGTGTTTATAGCAATTATTTTCATTTGACTGATTACATTTTTTATTAGCTTTGCAGTCCAAAAGTGAACAAGGGTACAACTTAACCCGTTTTCTATTGTAATAAAAAAATACAAGATGTCTGTAACAGCAACCAAAAAGAACACTAAGAAGAATAAATCTACATTCAGTAAGGAAACTTATTTGTTATGGTATGAAAATATGCTCCGAATCAGAAGATTTGAAGAAAGGGCGCTGATGATGTACGGTCAGCAAAAGATCAGGGGGTTTTGTCACGTATATATTGGACAAGAAGCCATAGCCGCCGGACTAATGACAGGAATCAGAAAAGAAGATCCGTTAGTTACTGCTTACAGGCAACACGGTATAGCTATAGCTCGTGGGATGAAAACCAAGTCTTGCATGGCAGAGCTTTTTGGTAAAATAGATGGCAGCAACAAGGGCAAAGGTGGTTCTATGCACTTCTTCAGTAAAGATCATAATTATTTTGGTGGGAACGGTATAGTAGGTGCTCAAATACCCATCGGTACCGGTATAGCATTGGCTGAGCAATACAGAGGAACAGATAATTTGTGTGTCACCATGTTTGGAGATGGAGCAGCCAGACAGGGCGCATTATACGAATCCTTCAACATGGCCATGACCTGGAAACTTCCCGTGTTATATATATGTGAGAACAACCACTATGCCATGGGAACCTCAGTTAAAAGAACAAGTAATATTACTGATTTATATAAAATCGGCTCTGCATTTGACATGCCTTCAGAGCCTGTTGATGGCATGGATCCTGAGGCTGTCCACAATGCCCTAGAAAAAGCAGCTAAACACATACGCGCAGGAAAGGGTCCTTACTTTCTGGAAATAAAAACATATCGATATAAAGGCCATTCAGTATCAGACCCTGCAACTTACAGAACAAAAGATGAGCTGAAGGAATATCAAGAAAAAGATCCGGTAAAAATTATTGAAAACCGCATTCTTGAAAATGAAATAGCTAGTGAAGAGGAAATCAAGGAAATTAAGGATTTAATTAAATCGGAGATCAATGAAGCAGTTAAATTTGCTGAAGCCTCTGATTATCCACCTGCAAGTGAGTTATATACTGACAATTACAAGCAGGAAGACTATCCGTTTATTCGGTTTTAATTAATGGGCTTACTTTATTTACTCGTCAATTCTCAGCTTTATTATCTAATCTTTTTCGTCTGACAAGATAGGAGTAAAGGTTAGTATTTTCTGCAACATCGACTGAACTGTGGACCAACTCATACCCATTTTTCGTGAAAAAATTAAGTGCTCCTACAATAGAAGAAAATTCTACTGCTTTACCATTTTCATCTTTTATGTCGTAACTTCTGGGAGGATTTTCAACAAAACCAAAATCAATCCGGACATTAAATGGTGCTCTTGACATCCAACGAAAAGAACCAAAAATCAACACATATTCCGATTCAAGTTTATCAAATGGAATGCCGTTTACTGTCTGCGATTGCGCAGGTGTAACAATAAAAGTCATGCTGAATAAAAGCAGTAAAATTCTCACAATAAAAAATTTTAAATTAAAGCGTCCACCATGAATACGGGAATCAATCGCAAAAAGTTACGCCATAGCGAGATCGTGAAGAAATTAGATTATTTTCTCCTTTTAAAATCCTCATCCTTAAAGAATATATTTAATACAAGGGCAAAGCCTACTACTGCAGCAAATAGAAATAGTACAATAGGTAGAACAGGGTATCCAAAAACAGTAAAAGCAGAAGGGACATTCATTAAAAGCGCAGCTCCTATTATCATAGCGGCGATGACCAGGCCCAGCGTTATCCTGTTGGCTACTTTTTGAAAGCCATCGGTTAATCTCTTTTCATCTATAGCATTTACTTTTATTTCAAATTGATCATTGGCAAGCTTTTCAGTAATTTTGTTTATCCTTCCGGGCAGGTCTTCTGCTAATTTCTTCGTTTCCAGTGCTTTTGAGAGAAAATTTGAAAACTTAAGTTCTTCCCTTGCTTTTTCCACCATCATTTTTTCTACATGATTACTCACCGCATTCTGAAGGTCAAAATCTGGAGCAAGTGCAGCCACAATTCTGTCAATATTGAGCAAGATTTTTCCCAAAACATTTAGTTCTACTGCAATCTCGATTCCATTGGAAGCAGCAATCCTATTCATTTGTATGATTAATTGACCGGTTTGCATTTCTTTAATGGACTTATGTCTGTGTTCGAGAACCAGGCGATCGATATGTTTCTTAAATCCGTCTAGATTGGCATCTTCACCTATTTTACTCATTCCGAGTAGTGCTTCAGCTACCCCAGCAGCGTCATATCTGCTTATTGCAACCATTATTTTCAGAAAACCCTCTTGTTTGTCTTTCGAAAATCTAGCTACCATTCCAAGATCCATTAATGCAATTCTATTATCGTTTGTCAGATGAATATTGCCCGGATGTGGATCTGCATGAGCAAAACCATCGAGAATAATCTGTTTTAAATAACACTCCACCAATTCTTCCACCAAGGGCTCATAATTTGATTCTACCTTTTTTAAGGAGCTTATTTCTGTAACCTTCTCACCCTCTACAAAATCCATAGTTAACACCCGTGAAGTACAATAATCAGGTATGGGCTGAGGAACAAAAATAAATTCAAATCTCCCAAGATTTTTTCCTAAAGTAACCAAATTGTCAGCTTCTATGGCATAGTCTAGTTCCTGTAACAACATGAATCGAAATTCCTCCATTACCTTGTCTACAGTATATTTTTGGGCGACATCAAAGTGTTTTGCTGCTAGGTCTGCAAGTCGCTGCAATTCTTCTAACTCTTCAGAAATATCTTTCTTTATTCCAGGTCTTCTGATCTTTACAGCAACCTTTCTGCCATTTTTTGTAACTGCTTTGTGAACCTGACCAATAGATGCACTTGCAAGAGGTTCTTCTTCAAAGCTTTGGAACGCCTTGCTAAGTCTCATGCCAATTTCATCTTCCATGATTTCTCTGATTTTATCAAAAGGAACATAAGCTACATCGTCCTGAAGTTCAGCTAATGCTTGCATATAATTATCCGGAAGCAGATCCGGGCGGGTGGATAAGAGTTGCCCCAGTTTAACAAATGTAGGTCCCATATCCTTTAAGTCCTCTGCTAGCTCTTCCGGTTTTTTATATACCTCCTCCTTATTCGATTCAGCTTTAAGCGCCTCGTCTTCTTTGTTAAAAAGTTCACTATTTCTGTACTTCCACAGAAAAAATACAAATCTTTTGTAACGCTTCAATACATCAGTAAAATCTGTCATAATTTATTTTATTTCAAACAAGAACACACAATACACTTGTCTCTTGCATATGAACCCGCTAAAATAATAAAAATTCTATTGCTCTAGGCAGAATACAAATATTGCATAATTCCGACTGCCTTTTCTAGTAGTTTGTGCAACTTAACGAAGGAAGCTTATTTTTTTTAAAAAGTCAACCTTTAAAAAACAAGTGAAAAAATTAACCGAAAAATAATAATGAATATCTTTGAGGCTCGTTTTAACTTCATTAATCATTATTAAAAAATTAAATTTTATGACCAATTGGATTTCCAAATTCAGCCTTATTTTATTGGCAAGCGCAGCTCTCGTCTTCACCTCTTGTAGTGATGACGACACACCTGACCCCATTTTTAATCCTACACTTAGCCTAGTGGCAGGTGAAGATAACATTGGAGCAACCTTTCTACCGGGAGAAGAATTCACCTTCACCATTACAGGTCAGGAAGGTAGCGAAAAACTTAATGCCATTAGCTTTAGAGAGGGAGAGGATTTAATGGATTTATCTAGAATTAAAATCAATGGAGATGCATTAAATGCAAATCCAACTTTATTGTTTGCTGACAACAAAACTCAATTTACTTTTGAGATAAGTCTTACAGCTAACAACGAATCAGGCGAATACAGCGGATCAATTGTACTTTCTGATGAAGCAAACAGATCCGCAACTATTGACTTCAATTACATTATTGACAGACCAAGTGATTTGGACTCATTAATGGGAGTATTGCTCAATTCTGATGGACCAATTGGCACAGGAGGGATAAACCTTGAGACAGGGGAAGGTACCGGATCAGCAGATCAAAGCGCTCATATTAGGGATTTAGGTATTAATACTGACTTGATTCCTGCAGAAAACTGGATACAGAAAATTGCTCCAATAACTGCAAATGGTGTAACCCTTAAAATGATTAATGATGCACCTTCATTTGAAGAAGTAATTTACTCAGAACAGTTGGAAGCACTTTATGAAGAAGGAACAGAAGTAACATCAGAAGGTACAGCAGAAAAAGTACAAGTTGGAGATACTTTCGTTGCGAAACAAGGTGAGCAGTATTTTTTCTTTGTCATCAAAGAAGTAAATGTAACCACTGACGATAATATGGATAATTATGTCATTGACATAAAGAAATAAAACAGGATGGAAATTAATTGTTTCTAATTACCCAAATAAATCAAAAAACCCCGGACTTAAAACTTCGGGGTTTTTTTTATTTTAGGCTGAGAGAGATTCTTTTTCTTGATATATCTACCTTTATCACTTTTGCCTCAATTTGTTGCCCAAGCGATAGCAACTCTGAAGGATCGCTGATGAAATTATTGCTGATCTCAGATATATGAATAAGAGCACCGGCCTTAATTCCCAAATCAACAAATGCACCAAATTTTGCTAAATTACTGATAGTTCCAAAAACTTTCATTCCAACTTGAATATCTTCAATCCCGGCAATATTACTAAACTTAACTTCCTCTGCTTTAGCTCGTGGGTCTAGACCGGGCTTCTCCAATTCCAACATTATATCGTTGAGCGTAGGCATACCTATATCCGCACCTACATAGGATTCAAGATTGACATTCCTTCTTTTTTGGGAAGAAGAAATAAAATCAGTTATTTCAGATCGACTATCTGAGGCCATTTTCTCCAAAAGGGCATAGCGTTCAGGATGAACAGCTGTATTGTCAAGAGGGTTAGAAGAATCGGGAACTCTTATAAATCCGGCACACTGTTGGAAGGTTTTAGGTCCAAGGCCGGGAACTTTCAACAATTCCATTCGGGAAAGAAATTTAGCTTTTTCTGACCTATAATTTACTATAGCTTCAGCGGTGGTTGGTCCAAGTCCCGAAATAAAAGCAAGCAGGTGTTTACTGGCTGTCTGAAGATTAACTCCAACCATATTAACACAAAACGCTACCTCCTGTTTAAGCTTTTCATTCAGCAATCGTTGATCCACATCATGCTGATATTGCCCAACACCTATGTGTTGAGGATCAATTTTCACTAACTCTGCCAAAGGATCCATCAATCTTCTTCCTATGCTTACTGCACCCCTAACTGTCAAGTCGCAATCCGGAAACTCCTCACCGGCTACTTTTGAGGCACTGTAAACAGAGGCACCTGCTTCATTTACCAAATACACCTGAACCTCAGACATTTCCGGAATAGATTTAATAAAATCGAAGGTCTCCTTTCCGGCAGTCCCATTGCCAATTGCTATGGCCTGTATTTCATATTGCTGAACCAGTTCATTTAAAAGCACAGCAGCCGGAGTCTTTTGATTTTGGGGAGGATGCGGAAAAACTGTCCCATGCCAAAGCAGGTCACCTGACTCATTCAGGCATACAGTTTTACAACCCGTGCGATAAGCAGGATCAAGAGCTAAGATTCTTTTAGGTCCCAATGGCGGAGCCAACAACAACTGACGGAGGTTATTGGCAAAAGTCTTTATGGCAACCTCATCTGCCCGAGATTTGGCTATTTTTCTGAACTCAGTTTCCAAAGATGGCTGCAGCAACCTCTTCCATGCATCGTTTAATGCCAAAAGCAGATGCTCTTCACAATGAGATTTATTCTTTATAAGTCCTCTTTGCAGGCCATCCAACAAGTTATCCTCGTCCGGTAAAATTTTTAATTTCAAAACCCCCTCATTTTCTCCTCTGAACATAGCCAATAATCGGTGAGAAGGAGCCTTGAAGAGATACTCAGAGAAGTTATAATAGTCTTTATATTTCGAGTCCTTATTTTCTTTGCCCTTAACCACTTTAGCGTAAAGTACGGCGGATTTATAAAAGGCAGATCGACACATTTGTCTATTTTTAGCATTCACATTAATCCATTCGGCGATAATGTCCCTTGCACCTGCTAAAGCCTCTTCAATAGTCTTTACTTTTCCTTTGCAGAATTTTTCCGCCACTTCATTAGGTCTGGTTGAAGGCTTTTGGTTCATCAGTATTTTGGCAAGTAGTTCAAGTCCTTTTTCTCGCGCCTGATCAGCTTTGGTTTTTCTTTTACTTTTATAAGGCAAGTACAAGTCCTCTATTTCTGAACTTGACCAGGAATCCAAGATTCGTTGTTTCAATGAAGGAATTAGCTTTCCCTGCTCTGCAATTGTTTTTATGATGAATGCTTTTCTCTCTTGAAGCAACTTCAATCTCTTAAATTCATCTAATACTCCAGAAAGTTGAATCTCATCAAGACCACCGGTCTGTTCTTTTCTGTATCGCGCTACGAAAGGGATTGTCGCCCCCTCTTCAAATAAGGTTAATGCCTGTATAACAGATTTGTTAGGTATTCCTTTACTTCTTGCAATTATTTGAGAAATTTCCATTTACCACATTTAAAACTGGAGTTCAAAGTTAGAATTTTGCATTGACTATCATAGCTTTTTAGATTATCTAAAAATCACACCTAATCTAAATACCTTAAAGGAATCTGGAATTTAATTTAAAAAGTAATGTCTCAGAAAGGGAGTGTTCAGAAAAGTGTGTCAATGAATTTTACTATCTCCCCCGGCCTGAGCGACCCACCTTTAGTTCTTGCTCCCTTCTGATAAAAATCTTCCCGCTCCTCTCTTTTTGATCCTCTTTTCCAATGCAGTTGCTGACTCCCGATTTTCCACTTTCCTTTCCCATACCTTCTCCCATGGAACTCCTGACCTTGTATATTTACTCCTACCTGAGTTGTGCTCTTTAATTCGATTGTCTATATCCTCACTAATACCCGTATAGTATCGCTTCTTTGGCCTACTGTATATTATGTATACCCACATCTATCCTCGATTCTTACTTTTTTCTGACTCCTAATTTGTCCATAAAAAAAGGGTTACAACTGTTTTAAGTCATAACCCTTTGATAATCAAGTCGGGGTGGCAGGATTTCACGCCTAGGCGTGATAAACTCCCCAGCGACCTCTGATCTATTTCTTTTTGGATTATTGACTTTACTCCCCTGATTTTACGTATCAAAAAAAAAGGGTTACAACTGTTTTAAGTCATAACCCTCTGATAATCAAGTCGGGGTGGCAGGATTTCACGCCTAGGCGTGATAAACTCCCCAG
>RECS01000142.1 GCA_007693915.1 Saprospirales bacterium
TTATGAAAATGCACAAGGGAAACGATACCACCTGGTATACGACTTTGCCTGGATGGAATTTAGCACTAACGAAATACTCGTGGTGAGGAGAAAGAAGGAGTAGTTTTTAAGGAAATTTCTAAACCATACTGACAAAAGCATCACTTTTTACGGATTATCTTCAATTCAATAAATCCAATTGCCTCTGCAGTAGTTGCCTCTTTTGGTATAATGAATGTTATCATAGGGAGTATAGTCTGCATAGTCACGTATTGCTTTTTCACTGAAAAATTATTCAGATTATTCCAGTGACAGCTAAAGGAACAATCAGAGGTCTCATAGGTAAACTTTTCCTCGTCTATTTCATAGGTAATGTCAATATAATCCCTTGATTTGTAGACCTTTTTTACATACTGCCTTACTGCATAAGCTTCTCCAAAAATGGATTTTACAGAAGTAAAAATTAAAAGAAGAGCTAAAGGGGTGATAAAAAGAATGAGGGTTAGATTACTGAACTCAAAATCCAGAAGAACCGACCAGGATGCGAAAAAAAGGAATGAGAAAAAGTAAATAGCCGGGATAAACAGCAAATACAAAATGATCCAACCTAACAATTTCAATTTATATCGCTTGCTGAAAAATAAATTATATGTCTCTGATTTTGTCCTTCGAAATTTAATTATGTGCTTGTTTGAATTCATAATCTCATTTTTTCGTAAAAGTCCTTTATAATTTAGAAAGTTCTCTCACCAATTCACCCCTAAACCAGTTGGAGGGACTCAGTGATTTGGGAGCTAGTTATAAATTATTTCTATATTTCGTTTCTTTCTTTTGATTTATCCCACTATATCTTCAAAAAAGTGCCTAGTATAAGGATTTTTATACTTTTTTACTAATTATTAGAAAAATATTATGCTTCTCGATAATAATCGTGTGCAGGTAAGTTAGTGATGAGTTAAAATTTTTTACCAAACCTAAAGATACATCAACTGTTTTTAATCTCTTGATCGAAAGAAAAGAATGCTTGCCCTAAGGACATTTATTTTCATCCTATCCCCTCTTTTCCTACCCAATAACAAAAGCAAATCCCCATTTTTTATTAGCTTTGTTGTGTTGTGACAAACAGCGGTCAATCAGTGCGACAATAATACAGTTTACCATTGATCGTTAGAATGAGGTCATATTTTTTTAAAGAAAAATGAGTTAGTGGAAAATAAGAATCCTTCAGATTGGAAAGTAGGTGAAAACCTGGCAGCAGGTATTGGAAAAGATGATGAAAAAGCTATTCTTGCGGCTGTCATTCACGGTGAAATCACAGAAATGGAGGCTATCGAACACCTCGATGAACTAGAGTTCCTCGCCCTGACTGCAGGTGCTGAAACGGTCGACAGATGCCTACAAAAAATGGATCATCCTCACAGGCGACATTATCTCGGTAGTGGTAAGCTTCAAGAGTTAAAAGAAATGGTGGAAAAACACGATGCCGGAATGGTCATTTTTGATGATGATCTGACTGGCTCTCAAATAAATAACATAGAAAAAGAGCTCAAAGTAAAGATCATTGACCGAAGTAGCTTGATCCTCGATATTTTTGCGAGACGTGCACAAACTGCACAGGCTAAAACACAGGTTGAACTTGCTCAATTACAATACCTATTACCGAGACTTAGAGGTATGTGGACTCACCTTGAAAGACAGCGTGGTGGTATCGGTATGAGAGGTCCCGGTGAAAAAGAAATTGAAACTGACCGCCGTATAATCCGTACCAAAATCTCACAGCTTCAGGACAAACTCCAAAAGATTGAGTTGCAGAATGAAACCCGTCGCAAGCAGCGGGGTAAAATGATTCGCGTCTCCCTCGTAGGATACACCAACGTTGGGAAAAGTACGATTATGAATTTATTGAGCAAATCAGAGGTTTTTGCCGAGGACAAACTCTTTGCTACCCTCGATACTACAGTCAGGAAAGTAGTTTTGGACAGAACCCCATTTTTACTGAGTGATACAGTTGGTTTTATTCGAAAACTTCCGCATCATCTCGTAGATAGCTTTAAGTCTACTCTTGATGAGGTCAGAGAATCCGATATTCTGGTGCATGTGGTGGATATTGCGCATCCACAATACGAGGACCACATTCAGACCGTTAACCAAACCCTGAGCGATCTCGATACACAGGACAAGCCTACCATTATGGTTTTTAACAAAATAGATCTGTACCGGGAAAAGAATTTTGACGAGCTGTTAGAGGAATCAGAAAAACATGAAATCGAAGGTGAATTGAGACAATCTTTCCAAAAGAAGTACGGTGAAGATTTTGTAATGATATCCGCTCATACCAAGGAAAACCTGAAGGAACTCAGGTCGCGTTTACTTAAAAAAGTTACCTCTGAATACCACAGAAAATATCCCTATATTGCCAAACAATGGTAATGCTTTGTTTTTGGTTTTTGCCCTGCTTACCTGATTGATTTTTTTTAAAAAAATATTAAATGACAACTATTGAAGAAAAATACGCAGATCTACTACTCAACTATTGCCTGGATCTGAAAGATGGAAATAGCCTTTTTATCACCACCACCTTCGAGGGGCAACCTCTTCTAAAAGAAGTTTATCGAAAGGCTGTGGAAAGGGGAGTAAAAACCGAGGTCAATATTGAATTTCCGGGTAAACAGGAGATTTTCATGAAGCATGCAAATGAGAACCTACTAGATGAAAAACCTGTTTTCAGTTCCATTGCCTTCCGAGATTTTGACGCATTTTTAAATATCCGTGCTCCTTACAACCTAAGGGAAACAAGTGGTATTGACCCTCAGCGATCAGCTCGCCGACAAAAGGCCATGAAAGAAATCAATGAACTGTATTTTTCAAGAACAGCAGATGGTTCCATGCGAAGGACACTCTGCGAATACCCAACTCAGGCCTCGGCTCAGAATTCTGGTATGTCACTAGATAATTTTAAAAACTTTGTATTCGACGCCTGTCGTCTTTACGATGATAATCCCGAACAGAGTTGGCTTCAAGTCCGCAAGGAGCAGCAGCGGATAGTCGATCACCTGAATCAGGTTTCTGAAGTTCAGTACAAAGGACCCAATATCGATATCCGTTTTGGTACAAAGGATAGGATATGGATCAATTCAGACGGAAGAGCCAATATGCCTTCCGGCGAGGTATTTAGTGCGCCCATAGAAGACGATGTACATGGCTATGTAAAGTTTTCTTATCCGGCCATATTTAGAGGGGAAGAGGTTGAAAACATTGAACTATGGGTGGAAAAAGGCGAAATAATCAAATGGAATGCAAGCCGGGGTAAGGACTTTTTAAATCAGATTTTTGAAATACCCGGTTCGCGCAGATTTGGTGAGGTGGCAATTGGTACCAACTACCGCATACAACGCATGACGCGCAATATTTTATTCGATGAAAAAATAGGCGGTACCATCCACATGGCTATCGGACAATCTTACTTGCAGACCGGAGGCAAAAACAACTCATCAATCCATTGGGACATGATTACCGATATGACTCAGGACAGCGAAATTCTAACAGATGGAGAACCCATTTACCGAAATGGTAAGTTTTTGATTTAGAGAGGTACAAGATCTATTGGAAAAATTACATCGTAGTCATTCCAATTTAAATTCCCATTTCTCAATGAAAAATTTGAAAACTCATTCTCATCAAAATATTCCTTACAGTAGGATGTAGTGATTTTGATAAGAATTTTTTTAAAGTCAACAATCCGGTCATTGCCATCATTAAACGCTATTCGGATTACATAATCAGACAGGTATTTTGCTGAAACAATTTTCCACTACTTTCCCGGTTTTTAGCATTAATTTAGAAGTAGCTTGCTGTATTAACTTAGGTTTAGTTAGTTCTCATGAAGAGAATAAACATCCACCACTTTCTTTGGATCTTAACACCGCTAACTAAAAGTTAATCCCAAACCTATCCCTCTATTTGAAATTTTTACTTTATCTTAGTTGTTTGCAACAGCAGAGCCTAAAAAGCGGTTATTAGCACATGAAACAGTTTTTGGTCATTCTTTTCCTCACTTTGTGTCTGCCCGTCCTGATATTGTCTCAGGGGAGGGTAGCCGAAGAGGAGTTTGGCAAAAACAGGGTACAGTACAACAATGATTTCAGTAATTGGTGGAGATATGAATCAGACAATGTAATCACTTATTGGTATGGAAAAGGTCGAAATATCGCAGAGGTGGTATTTCAACTTGCGGAATACGATTATGAGGAAATTCAAAACCTGCTGCAACACAGGGTCAATGAAAAACTCGAAATCATTGTCTATACGGATTTAACCAATCTGAAGCAAAGTAATATCGGGGAGGAGGAGCAATTCATCACTCAAGCTGGGTACACCAATTTGGTGGGCAACAAAATATTCGTCTATTTTAACGGTAGTCATAAGGATTTGCGAAGACAAGTCAGAGAAGGGATAACGAGGGCGTTTATCAACCAAATGATTTTTGGCTCTAATTTGCAGGAAATGATCCAAAGTGCGGTTTCAGATGAATTTCCGCTTTGGTTCAAAGAGGGCTTGATCCGGCATGTAGGGGACAGTTGGAACTTTGCGGACGACAGCAGACTAAGGGATTTACTCCTCAATGGAGATGTAGATGATTTTGAGGAGCTAATATTAGATCATCCCGTGCTTGCCGGGAAAGCTTTCTGGCATTACCTTACCTTACAATATGGCAGCAATACTATTGCCAATATTTTATATCTGACACGAATAAACCGAAATTTGGAAAACGGGTTTATGTTTATTTTAGGCAAGAACTTTGGACAAATTCAGCAAGAGTGCTTTCTTTATTTTCAACAAACCTATCAAAACGAGCAGCCCATTTTTACTCAGGGCTTTCAATTCCTTGAATTGGAGGGTTTCGTCAACAGAAGGAACGCTTCTATTTCGGATATAAGCCTTCATCCCAATCGCAGAAAAGTAGTTTACAATGAAAATGAAATTAGCCGGAATCGCGTTTTTTTGCACGATATAGTGACAGGTGAGCGCAGAGTGCTTTTTAGGCAGGGCTTCAGAAATCCATTTCAGGATCCAGACTACAACTACCCCTTACTAAGGTGGTCACCGGATGGCAGCAGATTAATGATTCTTTACGAACATAGGGATGTAATTAAACTCAGAGAATACGATACCCAAAACTGGGAATATCAGGAGCAAAATATCAACCCCATATTTCAACGGGTTTACAGTTTTGATTATTACGACCGCAGAACATTGGTGCTTGCAGCTACTACAGATGGCTTTTCAGATGTTTATTTTTATGACTTACCAACCAGGCAACAAAGGCGTTTTTCTCAGGACATCTATGACCATAAATGGGTAGGAACTTACGAGTACGAAGGTACTAAAGGCATATTGGTTTCCTCTAACAGGCAAAGAAATGAGTTGGAGAGGACAAGAAGAGATACTGTTCTTCCTATCGATGCTTTCGATCTCTATTTCATTGACCCGGAAAACGATAAAGTGGCCATCCCCATTGCGCAATCTGCTATTTCTGATGAAAGACTGATACGCACGGGAAGCGGTAGTGAATTCTTTTTTATCAGTGATTTAAACGGCGTCAATAACCTCTATCGAATGACGCCTGATTTTCAAGAAAACGGAATAAAGAATTTTTACGAACATGCCATAACCAATTCAGCTGCAGATATTGAAACCTATGATTTTACGGATGATATACTGATAGTGGTAAAAAACTATGGCGGCACCCAGAAAGTTTTTTTTGCAGACATCAGTGGTCAGTCCAAAAGACAGCTGCCCAATACTCATCTCAAGTCAAAACTACATGGCATACTACCCAGCGCACCCACCCGACCACCGCAACCACAGTTCAATCCGGATGAGATAGAGGAAGGGGCTACTTTTCAGACGAGGTTTGATGATGCTGTGGATTTTCCTTTCAATTTGGAACCTGAAGAAGAAATTCGGGAATCCACTACTTTTTTGAGGCAGCCTATCCGCTTCGATCGCAGAGTTGGTGAGAAACAAGTACAAAGTTTTAGGTCTTCAAGAGCAATAGCATCAAGATTGCATTTTCGATTTGAGGACGTTACCACTAGCCTGGATAATTCATTGTTATTCAGTGGACTGGATGCTTATGCAGGAATACAAGAAGGTTTTGATTTTCCGCCACTTGGAATATTGATAAAGTCCCGAGTTCTGGATATATTTGAGGATTACGTCTTTGAAGGAGGAGTAAGGATACAGACCAATTTTAATGGTGCGGAATACTTTCTCACTTTTGACGATAAAAAAACACGCTGGAACAAACGATATGCTTTCTACTGGCGATCGCGATCGGACAGGCAAGCATCCGGTTTCGGTACTTTTGATCAGACCAAAAATACTACTGCTATATTACAAAACCGATGGACCTATCCCTTCGACATATTCCGTTCAGTGCGCTTTACGGGTATTTTGCGGCTCGACCGGTTTATATATCAATCCACCTCGCTTGAAACATTGGAAAGACCAGATTTCAACCGGCAGAGTTTTGGTCTTAGGGCGGAGTATGTTTTTGATAATTCATACGATGTCATGATCAACATCAAAAATGGATCGCGGTATAAATTCTATGTCGAGGGAGTAAATCAATTTCGGGTACAATTTTCACCATGGGCATTTGATGCTTCCTCCGGTTTCATGACTGTCATAGGTTTTGATGCCCGCCATTATCAAAGGATATTAAAACACTCGGTAATTGCTTTAAGGGGGGCAGGGGCAACTTCTTTGGGATCAGAGCGAATTTTGTTTTATATGGGGGGAGTGGAAAACTGGTTTTCCCCAAGCTTCAATCAAAATATTCCTATACCTCAGGGTGAAAAATTCGCCTATCAGGCTATGGCACTTAATATGCGGGGATTTGACCAAAACATCAGAAACGGTACGTCTTTTCTGGTCGCCAATACTGAACTGAGAATACCCCTGTTTCACTATTTTAGCAGAAGGCCACCCCGGTCGGACTTTTTCAATTCATTCCAGATAATTGGCTTTTTTGATGTGGGCTATACTTGGTATGGATCAGATCCTTTCGATGGACAAAACCCGCTCAATAATGTAACCATAAGCAATCCGGTCAGCAGCGTGGAAGTTGAATATTTCCGCGATCCTGTAGTAGTCGGAATGGGCTATGGAATACGAGCCAATCTTTTTGGTTACTTCCTCCGAGTGGATCGGGGTTGGGGAATAGAAACCCGCCAGTTTCAAGAACCGAGGTGGCACTTTTCTATGGGCTTTGATTTTTGAGGTTTGTCAAGGTTTTATTATAGAAAAATCACTGCTGTGAGTTTAACCGTGTTGGATCCAGTCCAAATTCTCCCTTCTTCAATCCAGCTGCACTAATTCAAATTATCCATCAGATCACGATCATGCTTATACAACTCATATCGCCTGATGATATCAATGAGCATTTCTGCATATCTGGGATTGGTGGCATAGCCAATTCTTTGTAATCCTCTTGCCCAACCTTGATAGTCCGTTATTTCCAGCTCAAAAAGCGGACTGTAATGAGTGCTGTAGCGGAGAAAAATAGAGTGATCCCGAAAGGAATCCTCAACCGATCTGTAAACTCGGAAGCAAGAATCTATAAGATTTCCTTGCCTGTCAAAATCATCATCGGGATGGTAGTAAGTGGGGCCTATCCAATAGGTTTTGCATTTTATGCCAAAATGGTTGTTGCTATTAACAGCCAACTCGCTACTGCCAAAAGAGGACTCCAACATTCCCTGAGCCAGTTTTATACTTATGGGTATTCCATAGTTTTTTGCTTCATACTTTGCGAGTGCCAGATAAGTATTGATATAAACCATAGCCGGATGCTCATCATTGTGATGAGAAATGAGACCACGGAAAGGTAGTACCACCAGAAAAAACAGAAGGAAAATTCTATACAACATGGCAAACATTAGTTATCTAATATTATCAAAAATTATGCCACAGCACTTAAGGTTTTATTCCATATCCAGAGCCGGATAAATTTTTCCTTCAGCTTCTCCAAAACCTATTCGAACACCTTCATTTTCACCATAACCACGGAGAATTACCGTATCCCCATCCTGGATAAATTTTCGCTCTGTCCCATCTGACATTTTAATTGGTTTAGTTCCTTTCCAACTCAATTCCAGCATAGAACCATAGCTGTCGGGAGATTTTCCACTGATGGTACCGGATGCACACATATCTCCTGTCTTAAAGTTACAACCGTTGACAGTGTGGTGTGCCAGTTGCTGAGTCATATTCCAATACATGTATTTGAAGTTGGAGCGACAGACCACATTCTCATCTCCATTTGGGGTTCGGATAATCACCTCCAGATGGATATCATAGTTTTTCTTACCCTCATACTCCAGATAGGGGAGTACTTTGGGATCTTGCTCAGGACCTGCAACTCTGAATGGCTCCAATGCATCAAGTGTGATAATCCAGGGAGAAATAGTAGATGCAAAACTCTTTGCCAGAAAAGGCCCTAGAGGCACGTACTCCCACTTCTGAATATCTCTTGCAGACCAGTCATTAAAAAGCACCAAACCAAAAATGTATTCCTCAGCTTCTGCCGCAGATATCCGCTGTCCTAATCGCGTTTCACCACCGACTACAAATCCCATTTCCAATTCAAAATCCAAAAGTCTACATGGACCAAAAACCGGAGTATTGGAATCCGGGGGTATAGTTTGTCCTGTGGGTCGGTGGATTGGAGTACCCGAAACTACAATGGAGGAAGCTCTGCCATGATAACCTACAGGAAGATGTTTCCAGTTGGGCAGCAATGCATTTTCCGGATCTCTGAACATGGTACCCACATTGGTGGCGTGTTCTTCACTGGAGTAAAAATCTGTATAATCTCCGACTTTTACCGGCATTAACATTTCACAATCAGCCACCGGATAGGTAAATCTGGCTGACTTTTTGGAGGCCATAAAAGTATCATCTTCCAGCATAAACAGGGAAATACGATTTCTGACGGCTCTCGTTTTGTTTTTTCCTAAAGCCATCAGCTCATTGATATAGTTATTGTCAAAAACAGATTTACTGATACTCATACCCTCAAAAAAGCCCAGTTCGTATGCTTCCAAAAGGTCAATAACCCAATCTCCTATTCGGCTGACAACACGCGGACTTTTTCCGGGTGGCATTGCTACTCCAAAGGGAATGTTCTGTATGGGAAAATCAGAAGATAGGTCTGTTTTTAACCATGACTTCAGTTGCGGATTATTAGCTTCAATTTTCATGAATTTGATTTTTTTGAGTTGGCAAAGGTAGTGAAAAAGGCTTTTTTAATCAAATGTTTAGATGGGAGCCTTCGTATAACCAGCTCCTTTTTAACTTTGCAAAAAAATACCACATGTCAAAGACAGAAGAAATATTTCCCGTGATGGGTACCGATATACCGGTTGATGCTTTTTTCCGTATTGACCTCTCCGCAGAAGCTACTGCAGGAAAGGTGACTGACCCCCTGGTCACTATGGGTGAATTTATACAATCCAAATGCAGTGAAGAGAAGTATTGCCCATATGGTGGTTTTCTGGAAAAAAGAGGATTTTATACTGCTGATCAATATACAAGGGGAAAACAGATGGTACGCGATCTACATATTGGGGTGGACATATGGTTGTCTGCCGGGACGCCCGTTTATGCTCCATTGGATGGTAAAATCCATAGCTTTGCATACAATGATAAACCATTGGATTACGGAGGTACAATAATTCTCGAGCACGAGTGGAAGGGAATGCATTTTTATGCCCTTTATGGTCATGTTTCCAAAAATTCTGTTCAAGGACTTAAATCAGGAGCCTTTATTTCAAAGGGAAGACAGATTGCGGAACTAGGTAGTCCAGAGGAAAACGGAGGATGGTATCCACATTTACATTTGCAAATCATCAAAAACATGGGCAGATTCAGTGGTGATTATCCCGGGGTGGTAGCAGAGAAGAATATCAATGTGATTGAAAACTGTGAGAACGCTGAGTTTTTAGTGTTGCCCGTGTAAATATTTGAGTTATTTTAAAATGCTGCTAACTGTTTGAACACTCCCTCACCATAGGTTAATGATAGCGCACCTTGCTGCTATTTGTATGATTCTTTGACTTAACTTCAGGTATTATGCCTAAGTATCTTAATTCCTTTTTAACAACAATTATATTTACTAACCAGAGGTGCCATAAGTACAAAAGCATATTAATATTCTCTTTTTTGGTTTTGGATTGTACTGGTTTGGTAATAGGAATTAAAAAGAGTATCTTTAGCTTTGGCATAAAAGTCAATTTTTACCCAGCTACCGAGATTTGGAAATCATTTATTTGTAAAAGAGGTGTCCGTAAGAAGAACAGTAATTCCTCAATAAGCCCTTATATCCTTTTTTTCCATATAATTCATAAATGCGCGATTGGCTACTGCATTTCCTCCCGGAGTCGGATAATTTCCTGTAAAGTACCAGTCCCCCTTGTTTTCAGGACATGCTTTATGAAGATCAGTAACCGACTGGTAAATCACCTTAACAGGAACCTCAACTTCAGGTGGGGTAAGTAATTGAGCAATTTTGTCGGATATTTCCTCATCTGTAAATTGATCATAAAGCGAGATCAACTCATTTTTCATTTCAATCTGCGGTAAATCTTTTTGTTGAACACATCGGTCGTAGGCCTCTTTCATTAAATGCTCCTTAGCATTTTCTTTTAACAATTCCACCATAGCTCTAAATGCAACAAACTTCCCCATTTGAGACATGTCTATCCCGTAGCAATCCGGATAACGGATTTGGGGGGCAGAAGAAAGCACTACAATCATCGAAGGTTTGAGTCGGTTGGCAATTCTAATAATACTGTCTCTAAGCGTGGTTCCCCTTACAATAGAATCATCCAACAAGACAAGCTTATCCTTGAAATTTTTTACTATCCCGTAAGTAACATCATATACATGTGAAACCATATCGCCTCTGACCACCTCATCAGCAATAAAAGTCCTCATTTTTGCATCCTTGACAATTATCTTTTCAACCCGGGGGCGCACTGAGAGGATTTTATTGATTTCTTTTTTGTCAGAAGACTTTTCTAAGGAACTGATAGCAGTTACTTTTTGCTTATTGAGATATTTTTCAAGACCATCAATCAGACCGTAAAAAGCAGTTTCGGCAGTATTGGGAATAGAAGACCAAACTGTATTTTCAACATCGTAATCAATGGCAGTAAGTGCTTTTTCTGTCAGCAGTTCGCCCAGTTTTTTTCGCTCCAGATAAATATTTCTGTCTGTTCCTCTTGAAAAGTAAATTCTCTCAAAAGAACAAGCCATTCTGGGGCGCAAATCTATAAATTGCTCTTCGGTTACCTTTCCATTTCGCTTAATTATGAGGGCGTGACCCGGTTTGACTTCCTGTACCTGATGATAGCGGACATTCATTGCAGTCTGAATAGTTGGTTTTTCTGAAGCAGCAACTACCACCTCATCATCCTGATAATAATAGGCAGGTCTGATACCATTAGGATCTCTGAGAATAAAGGCATCTCCATGACCTATCATTCCACCCATTACATAACCCCCATCAAACTTCCTGCAGGCCCTTTTCAACATTCGTTGAATATCAAGGTGGTCAAAAATGAGCTTGTTGATTTCCTGATTGGAATGACCATCCGGTTTGAACCAAGTATATAGCCTCTCTACTTCATCGTCCAAAAAATGTCCCAGTTTTTCAAGTACGGTGACGGTATCCGACATCTCTTTTGGAAACTGTCCCAAATCAACCAACTCGCTGAATAATTCATCCACATTGGTGAGGTTGAAATTTCCCGCCAGAACCAGGTTTCTCGTCATCCAGTTGTTCTGTCGCAAAAAAGGATGTACGGTCTCAATAGAATTGCTACCATGGGTTCCATATCTTAGATGACCAAGATACAATTCACCCACATAGGGTTTATTGAGTTTCAACCATTCCGGGTCCTCAAATTGCTCTTCAGTTACATCATCGAAACGACTATAAACCTCAGCAAACAGATCCTTGAGGTAATTGGGGCTATTGCTACGCTTCCTGGAAATATATCTGTAACCGGGTGGCAGATCCAATTTAATGGTAGCGATTCCGGCACCATCCTGACCCCGGTTACGTTGTTTTTGGAGTAACAACTGCATTTTGTCAAGCCCAAATAATGCTGAGCCATATTTTTCCTTATAATATGAAAGTGGTTTTAATAACCTGATGAAGGCTAAACCACATTCGTGTTTGATTTGATCAGACATTTTTAAACCCTCCCGGTTTTTTTGCAAAATTACATTTATTTTTTTTAAGCGGCTTCTAAACTTTATTCATATAAGGAAAATAGCAAAGTGAAATTACCAAAGATCAAGACTCCGATTAAAATGTGTTTTGTTACTTTTGCAAAAACAAAATTCATACCATGATTTTCAGATTTTCATTTTTTATAAGTTGTTTGATCATTTTTGCTTTAAATATTCAGATTATGGAAGCTCAGCAAAAGGCAGCTTATCAGTTATTCGATACCGATGGCAATCCTGTGGATTATGGCGATTTACTGAAAAGTGCAGCGGAAGCAGATGTTATCTTTTTCGGTGAATTTCATGATAATCCCATTTGCCATTGGCTACAAATGGAGATGTTAATAGATCTTCATAAGAAGTTTGAGGATCAATTGATTTTTGGAGCCGAGTTTTTTGAAGCTGACGACCAATTAAAAATAGATGAATATTTCTCAGGGTTAATTAGTCAAAATAATTTTGAAAGGGAGGCCAGATTGTGGAATAATTATAAAACCGACTATAAATCTATGGTCGAATATGCAAAAGAAAACAACATTCCATTTATCGCAACTAATGTCCCGCGAAGATATGCCAATCTTGTTTTTAGAGAGGGTCCGGAAGCACTTAATCAATTACCGGAGGCATCTCTGAAATATATGGCTGATCTGCCTTTTGAAGTAGACTTTGAACTGCAAACCTATGAATCTATGATGGAAATGGCAAGGGGAAGGGGAAACAATAATTTTGTTTATGCGCAAGCGATAAAGGATGCTACCATGGCGCATTTTATCAATATAAACCTCAGTGAAAATCAAGTTTTCTACCATATCAACGGCTCTTTTCATACCAATTTCAAGGAAGGTATCATTTGGTACCTTTTGCAGATGAATCCCGAGTTGAGGATATTGAATATCAGCACAGTTTTAGAAGAGGATGCAAACATTTGGAATGAAGAAAACAAAGGACTTGCCGATTTTATTCTGGCGATACCGGAAAGAATGAGCAGGTCTTACTAAATGACAATGAAACGCACTATAAATTAGGCTTTAATTCGCTATCTTTGCTTTACCTTTAAAAAATTAAAAATAAGACCAATGAAATATTTATTCCTACTTCCCCTTTTTGCCGCCTTTTTTTTAGCCTGTGGCAATGAAACTACATCAGACTACGGTGATGAAAAAGATATGGACTACTCAGAAACGTCAGAGCACGATGGCATCCATTTTGGAGAAAAAATTGATGCAGAAGGCATTATGAGTTACGATGAGGTCATAGCAATGCTTCACGAAAAAGATTCAGTTCCCGCAAAGTTGATGGCATCAGTTATTGATGTGTGCCAGAAAAAAGGCTGCTGGATGAATATTGAGTCCCCTGATGGTACTGAAAGTGAACCGCTTTTTGTACAATTTCACGATTATTCTTTTTTTGTACCACTTGAGTTGACAGGAAATATCATTATCGAGGGGTACGCCTACAGGGATGTAACAAGTGTAGCAGACCTTCAGCATTATGCAGAAGATGCGGGAGAGTCAGAAGATTACATCGCTTCAATAACTGAGCCTAAAGAGCAATTGAAGTTTATGGCAAATGGAGTGAAGATACTTCAGTAAATACCCATAAATTTATCCAAATTTCAAAAAGATCCGGAAGTATTTCGGCTCTTTTTTTGTGAGCAGTTTAATTATCTAAAAATCGACTATTGTCTTCTGTGAGCAAAATACATTTTAAACAAACCCTTACCTCTAACCTCAATGGGTTCTCTTTCCTCAAAAATAAAATCAGGATGGTCTTTAATTTCCTGATAGGTAGATTCTGAAATATTTACTTTTTCTTCCTGACCATGAGCTTCAACTCTGCTCGCTGTATTTACCGTATCTCCCCAGATGTCATACTGAAACTTTTTAATTCCAACAATTCCGGCAATTACCGGACCGCTGTGAATGCCAACACGCATTTCAAAAGTTTCCTTACCAACCTCTTTACTCTCTTGATTCCTATGTACTAGAAATTCCTGCATTTCTATAGCGGCCCAAACTACAACTTCTGCTCTTTTTTCGGACATT
Organism: Saprospirales bacterium; assembly: GCA_007693915.1. Lineage (GTDB taxonomy): Bacteria > Bacteroidota > Bacteroidia > Chitinophagales > Saprospiraceae > PWJY01. The sequence goes on from RECS01000142.1 coordinate 14,325, forward strand.
GGACTTAGTCCGGCCGCTGCCATATATGAATCGCCTATGGTTTTGATTTTTTCAATTCCATACTTTTCCATTATCCTGTCAAATTCAATGAAGCAGATATTGATTTCATCTACTAACTCCTTAGCAGTGATTTGAGCAGATTTTAAAGTAAAGTTTTTAAAATCAGAAAAAAGTACACTCACATTATCAAAGTCTCTGGCCTCATAAACCCCTTTTTCCTTGAGTTCCATTGCTACCTCATAAGGAAGTATATTAAACAAGAGTTCATCCGTCTTCTCTTTTTCTACCTTAAGTTTAAACCGTTCGCTTTGAATTTGCTTGATGTTGTCAAACAATCCATAAAGAAGGGTTCCGGAAAATGCAATGGCCCCCCATTGAAAGCCATTTGAAAAAATCACATTGCGAGGAATAATTCTGAGTAAAGTAAGAGTAAACAAAACACCTCCAACAAGAATTAAAGAGGTTGCAATTAATAAAATTCTAGCCTCTTTTACTCTCTTGAAATTTAAATAAATTAAGATCCCGATCAAGCTCAACATAAAAACAATTACACCCAGATTCGACAGATCTGAACCCAAAGCCCTATTGTTAAATAACCAGGACTGTGTAATGGTTATAAAGGCTGAAATAACAGTTATAGCTAGAAGAAACTTAAAATACAGCGGTACTCTTTTCTTAATATCCAGATAAGAATTAAAGAATAAAAAAGCTGAAATTACCATTCCCCCAATCGGAATAACAGTAATAAAGTAGTGTCTAATAGCAATGGGAAAAGTGATATACATGCTGGTAATTCCCTGAAGATTCAGAAAGTAGAAAGTCATAAAAACAACTAAAACTGAATAATAGATAAAGTAATTTTTTTTGAAATTGAGATACATAATCAGGCTCAATACCGGGAAAACCAATAGAAAACCTAATGCTATTGCCCAAAAAACTCTTCTATATAAGTCGTCTCTGATTCTTGAAATAAAGTTATCCCTCATATTAAAATGAAAATAATGCTCAACCCCTGAGTTCTTTCCAAGCTTAACTAAGGCATAAATTTCGATTTTCTGATCACTTTCAAGAAAAAGTGTAAAATCATTGCTTGCAGAGGGGTAGAACTTTTCTGAAGGTTTTATTGCAGATCCGGTTGTTGTAAGATAGGTTAAGGCATCTGAATACTTTAAATAAACCTTTAGTGAATCAATATCCTGACAAACAAAAATTGTTCCTTGAAACTTACTGCTTGTCTTGTTGTGTATTTTTAACCTTATCCATGCCCTATCGTGTTCAGGTATTTCTTGTAGTTGATCAAAAGTGTAAAAAAGTGAATCGGGTATGGAAGAGATTTCATTTTCCGAAACTGATTGATCAGCTGTTATTGGAAATACGCTAACCTTAGACGATAAGTGGATAGATCCGGTAATTTCCTCCTCAAAAACAAAAGTGCTGAGACTGTCTGGATTTTCATTTGCAGACCACAAATTGAAGGCAAAAAAAACAAGTATACAACCCAATAAAGTGCTTGTTCGAATTATTCTGAAAATAGAATAAATTATAGATTCTGCACTTTTTGAATAATTCATTTTTTGCTTTTCATCAAAGGTAGGACTATTTTATTATTTAGTTTTGTTTATCTAAAAATTTGATTTGTTAGATGGTGTTTAAAAAAAATTGACCCGACAACTTTTGTCTAAGTCTAGAGATTAATAAAAAAACCATTTCATTCTCATTAAACCAATTTTATAAATAAGATAACAACTGGGGTACAATCTTACGATTACTCCTTCACACAACGAACAGAGAAACCAAATTCTTTAAAGTTGGTTGATCGGGAAATGGCTGCATTATCAAATCTCGCTGTTCTTAACCAGGCAGTTAATGGATTTGTAGTTTCAGTTGCAGTCCACCAATAACCGACAACCACTACATTAGAAAACGTTCCATTTGAATTTCTAAAACCCCCGGGAATGGCAGAAAAACCCGTTTCATTAGTCGCATCGGTATTAGGTTGAAACCAAAGTCCGGTTCCTGATTGACTAGTGCCAGTACTTTTTAATTTTCCCCCTGCTTCAGTTAATCCACCAAGCAGGTCTGTAAGGTCAGTCCAATCTGCATCTGTAGCAACTCTCCATCCTTGAGGACAAAGACCACGATCATCATCTACAGCATACCAATTATACAATTTTCCATATGGACATTCATTTGCAGAGTTGTTGCCATAATAAGCCCAGGCACCTTCAGTTTGGTTAGACCATTGAGTATTATCTGTTATATGGGAGATGGGATCACCATTACGATACAAGGCTGTATTTAGATTTTCTGCCATCCATTCCTTTCCTCCAATGACTATAGTTCTGTACTGATTGCCTTCCTGATCAATTAAAATACTGTAGGTAATGGCGTCATTGTGTACATTGGCAGTCCCGCAACTGTGTTCATTACCTATTGCAGTCATTTCCTGCCACAGACCCGGACTGAATAATTCGTACCCTTTTCCATCGATTTGGGTAATTTGAGCGCTTAAATAATTGAGACCAACTAATCCCATTATGAAAACAAAAGTTGAGATTTTATAAAAGGTGCCCATATTCAAAAATTAAGTTTTTAAATTTAATAGTTGTTGTTCTATTGCAAAGGTAATATTTTGTTTGATTTCGGCAAACCTTTTTTTAAATGACCATTTTATTATTCAATTAGAAAAAAAACAAATACCCAAAACCCCTCCAATTTGGAATAGTAATTGCATTTGATTATATTTGAGGGAATTTCCCGCTAATAAAAGCATATGTTTTTTGGAGCACGCGTTACGATAAAGAAATCTATCCTACTGTTGTCGATGGTATGGGGATTCTTTTTTATAGTTGGCACAAACCATTGTTTTTCTCAGGCTGATGACTTTAAGTCCACGATTAGCGATTTCAAAAAAAATGCAGAGACACTAAGGGTGATGGGCGACTATAGTTCTGCCAGAGAGGTGCTATACGAAGCCCTTGATTTAGCGAATGAACAGGAGGAAAGGGGTACGATCGCCAGGATTCACAATCAGTTGGGAGTATTGGGTATTTATGAATACAAATTCCCCGAAGCCCTCTCGAGTTTGCAAAAAGCTTTGACAATTTATCGAGATCTGGATGATCCTGAAGGAATAGCTGAGTGTCTCAATAATATTGCTGCCATTCACATGTCCATGAATAATTATTCTCAGGCTAAGGAGAACTATCAGCAAAATCTCAAAATCCGCGAGGGTGGCTCGGATTTTCGTAAATTGGGAATTGCTTACAATAACCTCGGGGTAGTCTTTAATCGTCTAGATAATTTAGACTCAGCTTTATATTACTTACATTTAGGTCAAGGGATATGGGAAGTCTTGGATGATTCAGTAGGTATTGGGGTCACGCTCAACCTTATAGGAGGCATTCTGAGAGATCAGGGCGAATTGGAAGGTGCGTTAAATGTTAAGAAGGAAAGTCTAATGATGTTGAAGTCAAGTTCAAAGACATCACTCATTAATATTGAAATTGTAACTTCAGAAATCGGTCATATACTTTCAATGCTTGGCAGAAATGAGGAATTAATTGATAAGTGTGAAGACTTGTGTTTTAATATAGACAGGCTAAATTCATTATCAAGTGGACAAAAATGTTGTAATGTACTTTACCAGGCATATTCAAATTTAGCTAATTATCCAAAGGCATTGAAAGCCTATAAGAGATATTCACAATTTAAAGATAGCATCTTGGGCACTCAAGCAGTGCAGCAAATTACAAAGTTGGAGCTGAATTATGCTTTTGAACAGATTAGTAGGGCTGATAGCTTGAGGTTTCAAAGTGAAAAACAACTTCAACAAGAGCGGATAAACAGGCAGCGTACTGGTTTATTTGCAGTAGGCGGAATTTTATTTTTGTTGGGATTATTAACAGTTGTAATTCTTAGAGCGAAAAAAAGAAGTGAGGAACTATTACTAAATATACTTCCAGCTGAAATTGCCAAAGAATTAAAGCAGACCGGAAAAGCTCAGCCGAGAAAATATGAATCAGTAAGTGTCATTTTTGCAGATATCAAAGGCTTTACTCAGATTTCTGAAAAACTCAGTCCTGAGAAATTATTGGAGGAAATCAATATTTACTTTACAGCCTTTGATCAAATAATGGAAAAATATCAGATCGAAAAAATCAAGACGATTGGCGATTGTTATATGTCAGTAAGTGGTCTACCCGAATTAAGGGATGACCACGCATTGCGAGCTGTAAAAGCTGCTTTAGAAATGCAAGACTTTGTAAGAGCGCAGCAAACTGTCAAAAAGGTAAAAAATGAACCATTCTTTGAAATTCGCATAGGAATTCACTCAGGACCTGTAGTTGCAGGAATAGTTGGAACTAAAAAGTTTCAGTACGACATATGGGGAGACACAGTTAATACGGCCAACAGGCTTGAAACCAATTGTGAGGTTGGAAAAGTAAATATTTCAGAAGTTACTTACGAATTAGTTAAAAATCATTTTGATTTTAGTTACAGAGGAAAAATAGAAACTAAAGGTAAAGGCTCCATTTCAATGTATTACATAGAACCTAAATCGAAAAGTTTTGAATAAATTGGATGAAGCCAAACAGTTAAATTTGGATTTTACATCTTTTTTTTTTTATTCTTGTTGACCTTCTCAGTATCTTTCATTACCATTATCATCGTCATCATCGTCATCATTATCATGATCGTTGGGTGAATGACTATCTAAAGGATGTCTATTTGGTTCATAAATAAAATCAGCATTTTCTGGACAAAAGTTTGGGCAAGGTCTTCCTTTTATGCTAATTAGCTTTTTTCCTGTCATATCAGAGGGGTCAGTATAATTAACGTCAATATTTTGATAAATGGAATCTCTTGTGTGCTCATACATTGAAGGAACCAACCAAATTAAATCCGGCACACCCTGCCTCCAGAATTCATTTAAAGATTTAGCATAGAAGGAAGAAATAAAATGACGATAGTTCCTATCTTCTACCAAAGGCATAATCATATTTTTTGCTTCATCACGGGTTATACCTTCCATTATTATACCTTCCGAGTTAATAGGAATATAGAATGATCTGCCATCATCAAAAATTTCAGAAGAATTACTATCAAGTGCAGCAAAAACTAAGCCTACAGCGTTTCGACCATCGGTGAAAGCATTATAAACTCTAAAACCTCTTACAGAGTCTGTTACTCCAAATATTTGGGAAATCAACCTACTATTTACCTGAATTGAGTCAAATCCGACTGTTTGGGTTGCAGGTGGATCCGTTTCATTTCCATTTCCATTTCCATTTGAATTGTCATTATTGACTACAATCCAAACAATTAGTACAATTCCTAATAAAATAAAAAAATACCAAATTCGAGACATAGCTAAAGTTTTATTGATAAAATTTTAGGAAAGTTTCTTGCACAATTTAGAGGCAAAAAATAGACCCGGAAATTCAATCATTAATTCAAAAATCAAAATCAAAGATTTATAAATTAAAATTAATACGGCAATAGTTTAAACAATACTTATTTGCAAATATATAAATATTACCGAAGATTGAAAGTAAAATTGGAAATATTATTGAAAAAACAATAAAAAGGCTACCAATTATCAGCCTTAGTAAACCGTTTTTGTAAACTTTTACTAGCTACAAAAATTGAATACTCAATTTTGCTAGATTCAGTTCTTGCAGATTTAATTTATATTTGCCATGTATTCAATTTTTAAAAACAAGAAATTAAACTATGCCCCACCTAACCCTCCTCCTCTCCCTCCTTCTCCTACTCACTGCCTGCAAAA
>RECS01000014.1 GCA_007693915.1 Saprospirales bacterium
GCATCATAAAGTTCGGTTTTTTTATCTGCAGACTCTACCGCTAATGCTTCAGTTAATGCTCCATCGGACAAACGCTCATTAATCACAGCCAGACTTTTGGGCTCCCAACAGGCATGTACCGCTCTGAATTGATCATTCTCAAAATACATGGGCAAAGATCGAAACCAATTGATGTAAGCCTCATAAAGCTCCTGATTTCGCTTGAAGGATTTCAAAGTAGTCTCGTGCTGTAAAACATTTTTAATTAAATGAGGTCTCAAATGCCCTCCGGTCTTATCTTGCTGATGAAAACAAATGGCATTGTATTCGTGATTCCCCATCAGTGCCACTGCCGACCCCTCATCCACCATGGCTTTCACTATTTCCAGACATCTTAGGCTGTCCGGACCCCTGTCAATATAATCCCCCAAAAACAAAGCTATTCGATCAGGATGTCTGTAAGCACCGCCCTGATAACAGTAACCGAGTTTTCCGAGCAGCAGCAAAAGTTCTTCAGAGTGTCCGTGTATATCGCCTATGATGTCGTACATGACGGGGTTGGGTTGGTGGTAGGGCTAAGATAATGATAAACTTTGGAATGATGCTTATATGGTGCAGGATTTGTGGGTAGATTGCTTACTGCTTTTATTTAGAAAATCGTCTGAACAGGATTAAGGGATTGAAAGATGGACAAGATTCTCCTTTTATCCAGACCAACCTGAAATCATACCAATCGTGTTCAGACAACTTGCTAAAAATCACCATAATCCCAAAAAATTCCCGAATTTTTTTGTGGCTTTGAGGGGAATTGTGTAGATTTTTTGGGGGGTAAAGTACAGGGATCTGGGGGGATGTGGATGAAGGAGGATAAATAATCTTCGAAAAAGACGTTATCTTTGTAGGACAATGGCAACAAGGGTCAAAACGTTTAATAGAGACAATTTAAACTGGGCAATTCAAAGGGCAGGTCTTGAATTGGATGAACTCCTATTAACCTTCCCGAAGTTAAATCAGTGGATAAATGGAGAATCCGACCCTACTGTTAAACAACTAGAGAAATTCACCAAAAAACTTCATGTTCCTTTTGGATACATGTTTTCTGACGATCTTCCTGAAGAGAATTTAAGCTTTCCATTTTTTAGAGTCGGGAAAAAAGCCACAGCAAAGGTGTCTCTGAATGTTTATCACACTGTTCAGATTTTAAAAGATCGACAATTGTGGTTAACTGAATACATGAATGAAAATGGTTATGAAGAATTGCCATTTGTGGGTAAATACAATCTTGAAACGGATTACCTAACTGTAGTTAATGACATCCGAGAAACCTTGAATTTACAGCAAAATTGGGCTTCTAATCACTCTACCTGGGAGAAAGCACTGGATTTTTTGACCTATAAAATTGAGGAGATTGGTGTTGTTGTTACCTTTAATGGTGTAGTTGAAAACAATACACGGAGGAAAATTGATTTGTCTGAATGTCGGGGATTTATTTTAGTAGATAAACTCGCCCCATTTCTATTCATAAATTCCGCAGATACAAAAGCGGCACGGATGTTCACTTTAATCCATGAATTGGCTCATATTTGGCTGGGGGAAAGTGCCGGATTTGATTTAAATAATATGTTACCTGCAGATGATCCACTGGAACTTTTGTGTGATAAAATCGCAGCGGAATTTTTAGTTCCAACTGAGTTGATATCTACAATTTACAAAGACGAAAAAAGGATCCAAACATTAAGCAGGATATTTAAAGTGAGTCCAATTGTAGTTGGCAGGAGGTTGCTTGATTTAGAATTAATCAGTAAGAGTGCCTTTTTCGAGTTCTATAACGCTTATATGGAATTCATCAATAAGAGGAAAGAAAACCAGGGCGATGGGGGTAATTTTTATGCAACCGCAAAAAAAAGGATAAGTCTTCGTTTTGCAAACTTCATTAACAATGCAGTCAAAGAAAATAAACTACTTTATCGGGACGCCTATAGGCTTACAAGCTTAAGGGGTGATACCTATTCCAGATTCATGAAAGAACAATTACTGCAATCATGAATCCTTTTATTATAGATTCGAACTTTTTCATTGAGGCACATAGATCTAACTATCCATTTGATGTGGTGCCAAGTTTCTGGAAAAAAGTCCAACAAATTGCAAATCAAAATCTAATAATAAGTATTGATAAAGTAAGAGAAGAAATATTCAAGAATGATGATGAACTTACACAGTGGTGTCAAAGTAATTTACCGAATGATTTTTTCAAAGATTCGACTGTTGCCATTGAGGAGTATTCAAAGGTTGCAGTATGGGTAAATTCAAAAGATGACCACTATCATAGAAGGGCAATTGAAATATTTTTGGATACAGACGCTGCTGACCCCTGGATTATCGCATATGCCATCAATCAAAACTTCCCTTTATTGACACATGAAAAAAGCGAACCAGAAAGAAAATCCAGGATTAAAATTCCAGATGTTTGTAAGGCCTTTGGAGTAAATTGTTATACAACTGTTGAAATGTTAAGATCGCTGGGGGAAACCATATAGTGTTACAACTCACAACCTCTGATTATTTCTCAAACTTGGGTCAGATCAAAATGATTGAACAAGGTTAAAGGAATTAAATGATGACTACAATTAGAAAGTAATACAATATAAAAGCGACATTTTTATATGTCATACCTTACACAATCAATGGACTACATATCTAAAAAATAATATGTATTCAAATGTTTACTAATTGCTAAACACAATGTATATTTTTGCGTTAAAAAGCTGTAAGTACTCGAGAGGTGATAAAGTGGTTTATCAGTTGATAGTCAATGAAAAAGACGAGTATTCAATCTTTGAAAAAAAGTATGGAACAAAACAGTATCGCAGTTTACTTTTGCGTATAGGTACTAGGATTGAAAATTTGAGTAAGGGAATTAGGTTACCCTCTGGGCAGATAGGGAATATTGTTGGTGTAAAAGGGGGATTTGAAATCAAAGCGGACTCCCTGAGGGTGTATTATCTCGAATTACAAAATGAGTATTTCATAATTTGTACCGGTGGATTGAAAAAGAATCAGAAGAAAGACATTGATCGATTCCGGAGAATAACAAAGGAATTACAAAAACAATTAAAAGATGGGAGAAAACTTGAAATCGAAGAATAGGGAAGAAACAGTTGATGAAATTACCCGGGAGGAACTTCTTCGGAGTCCGGAATATTGGGAGGAGTATATTAAAATTGATCTCTTCAACATCGTTCAGGATTATTTAGATAAAAATAAGTTGAGTCGAAAAGAACTGGCTGACAAGATGGGTGTTTCCAGGGGCTATATCAGTCAAGTGCTCAATGGAGACAGTGACCACAGACTCTCTAAGATCGTGACTTTTTCCCTTCAGGCAGGAAAAGCTCCCTGTATTTATTTCCGCGACCTGGACAAGGTGTTGGAAGATGACCGAAATGGAAAAAATGCAATTCCGGATTTTGACAAATTGGAGCAGAGCTTTGAGTTTAAGGAAAGATATACTCGATTCATATCTCTGGATTCTATAAGTCGCTCAATGAATGTAGGTTTATCGCCTAGTTTAAAGGAAGATCGGAATAAAAAAGATGATGAATTAGTCTATGATGAACAAGGCCTAAGCTATTCTTTAGAACGAGATAAACAAATGACTGATGCCGCCTAAAATGCAATTTGAGTCGCCTATTATCAGAGAAGTCCACCTGAATTTGATTGATCCCGGATTAGTCCTGGAAAAACCATTGGTAGTAAAGGATTTGAAATTTAGTTTTTTATCAGATGCTTATTTTATTCAGAAAAATTCTCTGGAATTTATAACTACATTTAGAATAGACCTCCCCAGGTCTGAAGACCAGTTTTTTGTCCTACTTGAAACTACCTATTTATCTCAAATTAAAATTCCTGAAAAAAACTGGGAAGGAAAGGAGGAGATCAGGCTTGAGAAAAACTTTGTAGCCCATCTACTTGGGATGTCCATTTTAATGATAAGAGGTGCAATTAAAATTAGATTGGGAGGGAACAGTCTATCCGGCATTAATTTTCCGATTATAAACCCCTCCAAATCACTGGCAAGCCGATTAAAAGAAGTGGATGGCGAGTTTGTAATCCCCAGTGTCAAAATGAGAATGGAGACAGAAACTTCTCCACTAAATTTTGAATAACAATGCATCCTTCACCGCTAAAAATATCACCACATCACCAATAAAATCCCGGATTTTTTTGTGACTTTGAGGGGGATTGTGTAGTTTTGGGGGTGAATTGCTACCATTGTCTGAACAGGATTAAAGGATTAAAAGATGGACAAGATTCTCCTTTTATCCTGCCCATCCCGCAATCATACCAATCGTGTTCAGACCATCTCCACCTAATCCACAAATATTATAACTTTTAAGGATTATGATCCACAAATGTTATAACTTTTATGGAACACAATCCACAAATGTTATGTTTTTCCTTTAAATTTGCATGCATGTACATTAAAAGAA
>RECS01000167.1 GCA_007693915.1 Saprospirales bacterium
TGTAGTTTGATTTGCGTGCACTTGAAAATTTCAAAATTCGAAATTTTCAGGCTAGCCCTAAATAAAATTTGCGATTGAAATGCTTTTGTTCATCTTTTCTTCAATACAAAAATCCAAAAACCCATAGGGGTATCTTATTACCAAATCCGACTTCCATGTCATCCAATGCCAAAAAAGCTTTTTCCAAACCTTTGATTTGATTATCGTCTTTGTTTCTACCTCCTATTTCAAAAATGAATTTTTCATCTACCAGAAAGTCTCCCATTTTGCTTAAACTCACCAAGTGTCCACTATTCCGTAACTGATTCATAAAAAAAGTCTCCCGGACTGTGCCCAAATTTGGTGAAGACTCAAATGCATAAAGAAAGTTAGGGTTCTCTAAGTAGATTTTCCCTGGTTTTTGCAATAGACTGATACCTCTGACTTCTTCAAAAAGTAAGCTTAATATCTTTGCATCCCCCAAGTGTTTCAGAAAGATGTTGACTGTCTGCCTACCCAAATGCATTTTTTCGGCAATCTTGGAAATATTCGGCTCGAAAGGTACTGTCTGAGCAATGATCCCTAATAATTGTTTGATTTTAAAGACATTGGCAGCACTGTATCCTTGCACTGCTGCAAGATCACTCTCCAATACAGTGTTAATTATTTGAATAAGTCGATGAGGAACTCTTTCCTTGGAACCTACACTGGTGAATGGGAAATATCCAAAGTTCAAATAATCCTTAAACAAAGGCAGAATTGGTGACTTTATTTGATTGGTCAATTGTTCCGTTACTGCTTGGGGTTGCTGTAAAATTTCTCCTAGTGAGAACGTACTAACTGTTATCTGGTAATGAAGGGATAAAAACTCCCGGAAAGACATGCCTTCCATAACCTGTACTGCCAACCTCCTGCTGAGGTCAGCTTCTCCTTTATACAAGTCAAGCGCAGACGAACTGGTGAAAACTACCTTCAGGGAAGGAATTCCGTCATAAATCAACTTCAATTCCCTGGACCAATTAGGGTATCTATGCACCTCATCTATCATCAATAGGCTTCCTCCATAACTACTCCATAGCGATGCCAAGTCAAAAATGCTTTGTTGATAGAAAAAAGGATGCTCTGCTGTAACGTACAAGCCCTTCCCATTACTAACTATATATTCATCTAAAAATTGAAGAAGTAAAGTGGTTTTTCCAACCCCTCTTAAACCCTTGATCCCTAGTAACCTTTCATCTTCATATAAATGTCCATACAAGTACCTTTTCCAACCTTTTTGCAGATTTTTTAGCAAACTGTTCTGAAATTGGATGAGCTCTTCCATCTATTTGATTCGATTTTAAATCAAAAATATGATATTTTGATTTGACAACAAATCAATTTTTTTAATTAATTGATTTGTTGTCAAATCACTATTTAAAATAAACCCTTCCAATTGCATAAAAAGATTGGACTACAAGTTCATGTCACAGTAGTACAAATACACGAAATGAGGAAAAGAAAAGGCAGTATAGGTACTTTGCCGAACTGGAGTAGCGGGCTTTTCGGATTTGCAATACCGAATGCAGATAAACAGGATTTCTGATCCTGTTGCATCTTACGAAATAATGAATTGTAAATTCATATAATCTATACTCGATTTTCAATTTCGATGAGTGGGTTTAAGGAACACGATCCAAACCTATCTGTTTCGCATTGGTCTGAAGACTTGAACTAGCAGTGCTAAAAACTCTATACTTCAGGCCTATTTCCCCCACAAATCAACGCCATAGAGAACTTTTACCTTAGCCGTTGGAAATGGTTCAAGTCTTCAGACTTGGACCATCAATTTTTTATTTTCAATACTGCATAATCCTATACCCTCAAAAATACTTACACTTACCTCACCCGATCTCTTGTAAACCTATTCCCAAAAACTATCAGCACTACCACCCCTATCAAGGTTACTATTAAGCCTAGGCCGTCGCCTATTCCTGGTTGATCCAACCATATCCCCAGAAAATACCCTGATATAGAGAACAATCCCATCACTACAAAAACTGCACATCCGAAAGTGGGCAAACCATTGGCAATGGCATTTTCCTTTTCTTTTTGGGACAGTTGATTGTATCCAGCCATTAGGTTAGGGAATTTCTTCACCAAAATACCTATTGCAATAAAAAATAATCCTATAAAGACGCTAACCATAAATAGTCTTTTTAAATACAAAATCGAACAATTAAAATAATTAATAAAAACGAAACACAGAAATATTAGTTTGAAACAAAGGCAAAAAAACTTGACCTTCTTAAAAAATAAAACACAGAAATTAACAAGCATTGATTCAGATATGGATCAAAAACCCGATTAATTGATTTGAGTCCAAATCCAAATCACGACTTAAATCGAAAATTTAGGCCTAATTATTAGATTGTATTCTAAATTTCAGGCCTAATTTTTCGATTTGGAGAACGCATGACAATGCTGAAATAGATTACCTGGAAGAAACTGATGGGATGTTTTATGCCTATGAATTCAAATGGAAAGATCAAAAAGTAAGGTTCCCTGCATCTTTTCTCCAAGCTTATCCCGATCATCAGACAGCTTTGATAAGTAGGAAGGATTTTGAGGGGTTTGTTTGTATATAGGTAATATCAATAGTGTCCTAAATAAAAGTTGAGAGGTTCTATTTTTTGCCCAATATAGCTATTTTGGGTTTGCAACAAAACCTAAGACCTCTCATGAGTAATATTACACTGTTTTCTCAGATTATTAAAAAAATTGACCGTTCAATTTTCAAAAAACTAGTTCAAGAGAAGTAGTCAGATAAGGGCTGTAAAGGTTTTGATAGCTGGACGCATCTTGTATCAATGCTTTTTTGTCATTTTGCAAAAAGCACATCTGTAAGAGACATATCAAACGGTCTTCGTTCAGCTACAGGGAACCTAAACCACCTTGGGATTTCAAAGGCTCCCTCCAAGTCAAGCATCAGTTATCAGAACAACCGCAGGGATTCTGACCTGTTTAAAGACCTGTATTATTCTCTTCTGGGAAGTTTAGGACAGCAGGCATCACTCAGGCGTGTCAAACTTAAAATCAAAGTGCCTGTATATCTTTTGGACGCGACAGTCATAAGCCTTTGCCTTTCGGTCTTCGACTGGGCTACCTTCCGGACCAAAAAAGGCGCTGTAAAGATGCATACCCTGTTGGATTATGATGGAAAACTTCCTGTTTATGTGAATATTACAGAAGGAAGCGTAGCGGATAATAAAGGTGCTTACAACATCCCTTTGGAAAAAGGTTCGGTCATCGTCGCAGACAGGTACTACAATGACTTCCCGATGCTAAACGTTTGGGACAGCAAGGGGGTATTTTTTGTCATCAGACACAAGGACAACCTGGCTTACACCTCAATCAGGGAACGGGATCTCCCTGAAAAAACTGCCCAGCATGTTCTAATCGACGAGGAAATAGAACTGACCAACCCACAATCCAAGACCAAGTATCCGGGAAAACTAAGAAGGGTAGCCGTCTGGGACGAAAAAAACCAACAGACTATAGAAATCATAACCAATAACTTTGCCTGGGCGGCACAGACAATCGGAGATCTTTATAAATCAAGGTGGGAGATTGAGGTGTTTTTCAGGGATATAAAGCAGTTACTCCACATCAAAACATTCATCGGCACTTCACAAAATGCGGTAATGATACAGATATGGACTGCCTTGATTACGATTTTACTGTTAAAGGCGATGAAGGCAATCGCAAAATACGGATGGCATCTGTCCAACCTCGTAGCATTTATCAGACTGAATATTTTCGTCAAAATTGAGTTACAGAAATGGCTGGACAGACCCTTCGAAGATCATGACAAACCACCAAAAATTGACCTACAGGGGGTTCTTTTTCCAGATTATCAATAAGTCACTTGTAAAGTGCCTTAAATTCAATATTATTATCAAATAAATTTTATTTAGGACAGCATTGTAAATATTTTGATTACCAGGTTTATTTTCGAGGTAATAGAAAGAAATAGTAGTCCTTATTCATCTTTATTTTTTATTCGTAAAATTGAATATGGATTGGAAAGATAGAATAATATCAGATAAAAATATTCTCTTAGGTAAACCTGTCTTCAAAGGAACCAGATTATCCGTGGAACATATCTTAGATAGATTGGCCGATGGCTGGTCGGAGGAGATGATTCTAGAATCTTATCCATTTATTTCGAAAGAGGATATTTTGGCAGTTTTTGCCTATTTGAATGACCTTGTTAAAGACGGTTTGATTTACGAAGTGAGAGCAAAGGTCTAAATGAAGTTTTTGGCTAACGAGAATATTCCTTTTCCAAGTATTGATTTTA
>RECS01000013.1 GCA_007693915.1 Saprospirales bacterium
GCGTCAGGATCAACATTTAATTTGAAAAATACTGCTGTTTGCTCGTTGCCATAGGTGCAATCAAATTCATTGACTACCGTCTGATCGTTATTGTCGTAAAAGGGATAAGAGCATTCCGTTGTACTATTAAATGGTCCACCCGGGATTGGATTATCCGGATTGTGTGCTAATCCAGGAAAGTTAATTTCAGTAGCAAGGCATACGTCATGATTTACAGGTGGTGCACAAGTACTTAATGTTAAATCAAATTGTCCCCAATCATCAACAGGAGTGTTGACAAATATATAATAAGTTGTATTCCTCTTAACTACTACATTTTCAAATTCAACTTCCCCGTTAGTTACATTTAAACAGCCACCATCTACAACAATGAAATTGGAGCAATCTGGATTAGGTTCAAAAATAACAACATCCAATTCTCCTTCCTCTTCATGTTCAACCAATAAATTAATCATTTCCACTACATTGTCCGTCTCAAATTGAAACCATACTCCAGCACCATCATTAGCGTTAGTTGCACACGGATCTCCTGTAAATGTCTCACGACAAGCATATTCATTACTTCTATCGTCTAAAAGATAAGTCATCCCAGGCTCAACTAGGCCAATATCTTCAGCTTCATCGCAAGTATCATTATCCGGTCTGATATTTTGACTAATACTGATGTCAAAGTTTCCGGCATCAGAGCTTGCTACCCAGAGATACAGATTTTCATAATCCACAATTGGGTCTAAGCCGCATAATTCAAAAATGACCGATCCGCCCTCTATGTCCTCAGATATCAAATTATCTCCATCAGAATTCTGATAAACAGTTACCACATAATCTCCCGGATCGACACATGGGTCATCAAACCCAATTAGTCCGACAAATAAATCTGGTACTGAACCCGCTGTCGCGTTCCAACTGACCTGCAGGAACGAAGCTGCAAAATCAAGCTCCAATTTGACAAAAACTGCACTATCACCAGAAGTGCCGAAATTTTCAACCACACCTCCTGAAGTGGATGTTACGAAAGGTTCTACATCCTCAATGGCTCCTGAAACAATTTGAGTCTGATTCATAGGACCATAGTTTAAAGGATTCCCATCAGCATCACAAGGATCATCAAAAGATTGGGCATATAACCCACTGAAAAATAAAGCGAAAAAGATTGTAAAAAATACACGGTAAAGCTGCACCATCTGACAATTAAGTTTAAATTAAGACAATAGAAAGTTAAAATTACAAAGAAGTCTTCAGCTTCTCAATTTTTTTCTTCATTAATTATTAGAAAAGAGAGGTGCAAAATGATTAATTCGTTGCCTCAGGATTAACTTTTTTTCAATTCTTTCTAAAAAAACTTTATCAAGCAAGACAACTCCTGAGTAGAATTTTCAGAGTTTCGAGCTAAAATTGTTTGACATATACATCAAAAGTATTGCTCATTTGTCCCAAGTATTTTTTTGAGGAAAGAAGTGGAAATAAAAAAGTAGAGGAACATGTAAAATGACATTATCATGACAAACAGTCTAGTCAGTTTCAAAAACATCCCTGAAAGCAGATGTAATTATTTTACATGCTAGTTCAATTTCCTCTGAACTTATGATAAGGGGGGGAGATATGCGGAGTTTACCCGTTTCGAATAAAAACCAATCAGTTATGAGTCCATATTCAAGACATTTGACGACAATAGCTTTTGTTTCCTCAAAAGTACCGACAGGTAAACCAAGCATTAAACCTTTACCTGTTAACTGCCTTAATCCAGCATCAGTCAAGAACCTTCTAAATAAGTTTTCTTTTTTTGCAACTGTATCCAATAACCCACCATCAATTATAGTCTCTAAAGTAGCCAGAGAAGCAGCACAACTTATCGGATTTCCTCCAAAAGTGGTAATGTGCCCAAGAATGGGTTCATTAGAAAATACATTCATTATTTTTTTAGATGAAATAAAGGCTCCCAATGGCAATCCTCCACCCAATCCTTTTGCAGTTAACAAAATATCGGGAATAACACCACTGTGTTCAAAAGCCCATAGTTTACCCGTCCTTCCCATACCACTTTGAATTTCATCAAAAATAAGAAGGCATCCAGTTTCAGCACATTTTGCGGATAAAGCTTCTAAAAATTGTTGGTCTGCCGGTAAGTAACCCGCTTCACCCTGAACTGGCTCAATAAATACAGCAGCAGTCTTTTCTGTTATAATATCGAGACTTTTAAGCTCATTGAAATGAATGTGTTTAACTTCGGGTAAAAAAGGTTTATATCCCTGAGTATAGTATTCATCGCTCATCAGACTCAATGCCCCTGTTGATGATCCGTGATACGCATTATAACAGGAAATTATTTCTCTCTTTCCTGTATATTTTACGGCCAGCTTTATCGCACCCTCCACCGCCTCGGAACCTGAATTTACGAAATATACATTATCTAAAGTGTCGGGCAGTGTAGAACAAAGTTTTTTGGCCAGTTCAACCTGAGGACTTAGAACAAACTCTCCGTAAACCATAGTGTGAGAATATTTTCTACACTGTCCCTCGACAGCCTCAATTACAGCAGGATGACAATGCCCTAAGGCACTGACGCTGATTCCGGAAATTAAATCAAGATATTTTTTCCCGTTTTTATCCATAAGGAATACACCCTCCCCTTTTTCCGGTTGAAAAAGCATGGGCTCCGGGCTGGTTTGAGCCAGGTATCTTTTGAATTCATTTTTTTGCCAATTCATATAGATTGGAAAATATTTTTTTACTAGGAATAAAAATAGCAGTATTATAAAATAACTGTTGAAACTGACTTTTTTGTAGGTAATTTGGCTTCGCAAAAATCAGCTTCTACATTCAATAATTCAACATCTTTAAGAGTATTTACTTCGATATCGCGATCGGGGCATAAGACTTTGATATAATTATCCGTAAATCCAGTTATATAACCATTAAGTGGGCTGTTCTCAAAAAGAACTTTTCGATAACTACCTGAAAATTGATTGTAAAAAAAGTTTTTCTTTTTCATACTCAACATTCTAAGTCTTTCATTTCGCTGTCGTCTGATATTCATATCCACCTGATCCAGCATTTCGTTTGCTGGAGTATTGGGTCGTTCTGAA
Organism: Saprospirales bacterium; assembly: GCA_007693915.1. Lineage (GTDB taxonomy): Bacteria > Bacteroidota > Bacteroidia > Chitinophagales > Saprospiraceae > PWJY01. The sequence goes on from RECS01000013.1 coordinate 3,087, forward strand.
TAAGTAAAGACATGAAGGTAACTTACATCGAGTTCATTTATAAAAACATATGTTTCCTCAAAATCAGCTTCTGTCTCTCCCGGAAAACCAACAATGACATCAACGCCTATGCATGCATGCGGCATCAGTTTTTTAATTTTTTCCACTCTGTCCTGATAGAGTTCTCTCTTGTACCTCCGCCTCATCAATTTCAATTGTTTATTATTACCCGATTGCAGGGGCATATGAAAATGGGGCATAAATCTATTTGATGCTGCTACAAATTCAATGATTTCATCTGAACAGAGATTGGGTTCAATACTACTAATTCTGAAGCGATTTATGGTATTTACCTTATCCAGGCCTTTGATCAGCTCCAAAAATCCCCCCGAACCGTCTGCAGATTGAAAGTCCCCAATATTAACTCCTGTGAGTACAATTTCCCGGGTACCATTACTACCAATTTTTCGAGCTTTTTCAACTATATTATCTATTGAATCACTTCTACTTTTACCACGTGCCAATGGTATGGTACAAAAAGAGCACTTATAATCGCACCCATCTTGTACTTTTAAAAATGTACGAGTGCGATCCCCATGAGACCAGGAAGACTCAAAGGGCAAAAACTGCTGAATATTTCCTGCTTTTACAACAGCGTGACCTCCCAGGTCAAGTGCGTTGACATGATCTACAATTCTGAATTTTTCTGCGGCTCCCAAAACCATATCAACACCATCAAAACCAGCTATTTCCTCAGGCTTCAATTGGGCATAACAGCCAGTGACCACAACAATTGAATCGGGATTGAGTCGTTTTGCTTTGCGGATGATTTTTCGACATTTTCTATCAGCAAAATCAGTTACTGAGCAGGTGTTAATAACAAAAATATCAGCTCCATCCTCAAAAGGTGAAAGACTGTAACCTGCCTTAACAAAAGACCTTCCGATTGAAGAACTTTCACTAAAATTCAACTTACAACCTAAAGTATATAATGCCACAGATTTTGGACTAGCCATAAAACTTTCGTTTTCAGAGATGCAAAGGTACAAAACTAAAGGGAAAGGATGAATTGTAGATTTCAATTGAAACACTGGTACACTTTTGGATTGAAACTTACATATAAACAAGAAAGCCTCTCATTTTTGAGAGGCTTTAAGCGGTCTCGTCACGTCAAACTTGACGTGACGAGACTCGAACCCAATATATTACGCCACAAGAATGAGAAGGTTACAAAAATT
>RECS01000085.1 GCA_007693915.1 Saprospirales bacterium
TGCACCACCGTTTTATAAACTACTCAATAGTTAATACCCATGATTGACCCAGAGCATTATAACCCGGATTATTCATGAGATTTCGTTTCGAAAAGCAAAAATGTCAATAGAATTGGGAAGCGCAGAAATTTTCAATTATAGCCGACAGATTGGCTTTGCAGTAGAAATTTTGTGAATAATCCGGGCTAAGATAAAACCAAGTAAAATATTCGTTAAATTAATATAAAATAGCCAAGCGGGCTAGCTTAACCTGTAGGGTTTTGAAAACCCTGCAGGTTTGCAGCGCAGCCGAAATATGACTATTGATCACTTCTCCTCAAATCAGTTGTTTAGTTGGTTTAAGAAACTTGACTACTTGCATATGCACCACCGTTTTATAAACTACTCAATAGTTAATACCCATGATTGACCCAGAGCGGCTAATAGCAATCGACTCATGGTGAGCCAATCAACACCAAGCAGGTGATTCCGTTTTTATCTAACTTCCAGTTCCCCTCCGCTATTTCCATAAACCACAAACTCAGGGGCGAAATAGGACTGCGCTTTAATTAAACCTGACGGAAAATTCCCTGCATAGGCAATATGAGTGCTGTATTCAAGCACATAAGTCCCCGTACGAATTCGTTCAAAGAAAAAGTCAGTCTGTGAATCGCCGGGTGCATAGTAGTATTGTAATCCATCACTAAATCTATAGCCACTTAACTCATTACCCGGCTCTAGAGCACTTGGCCGCAAATCCCGTATCTGAATGAACTCCATAGGTCTGTCTACCTTCAGAATTATTCTGGAAACCAGTTTTTGCCCTACCTCAAGAACTTCACCTTCCCTTAACTTTCTTAATACCGATCCGGTTTCGGTCACCTCTTCTAGCATCCACTCGCGTTCCAGACTAATTGGTTGTTCATCACTCCTTTCAGTATCTACTTTTCGGATATCCTCGAAATACTGATGGTAGACTGTCCCCCAACTTATATTTTCGGTGGTATGTTTGATTTTTAAATCCATTTGATTTGGTGCGTTATCAATGTCAGTTCTAAAATACCCACTTCCGGGGGTGATATCATCCATAGACTTTGGAAGTCTGATGCCATTGACCTGAATATCATCTACCTCAGTAATTGGATTAATTTCTCCTCTACCGGCAAAAAGAGCGGAAATGGTTTCAACTGTAGCACCGGTATTTGGCCAACCATTTACTCTTCGATGATGCATCAGGTATTCCTGTACTTCAGCAATTTCCTTTTCTAAGCCGCCGACAGCTTGCAATAATTCAATAAACCTGCCGTGGATAAGTAAGCTATTGCTGTACCACTGCCAACGTTCAGATGCCGGAATAAATCTTCCTTTACCCCTTTCATACCTGGTTCTTTCAAGCAGACTCTCCACTATTAACTGAGCAAGTTCATCCTCCTCCAGTATATGGAATATAATTCCTAGGGTTGCCTGTTGCATATTCCCGAGTTTTGCCCAGTCTCTTTTGGCCAATTTAAGCAATTCGTCCCATTCTTCAAAATCTGCAGCCCAGGGTTCAAGTACTGTTTTCACATGCAGGTAAGCTACCAAAGTAGAACTGATAGTGCGATCTTTGTCCCTGTAAAATCTATTGTATTGATCTCGTGCACTTTCGTCCAGATAATTAAGCGAGTTGCGAATCAGCGTCCCCATATCAGGTACCTGGTATTGAATACCACTTCTATGGAGATTGCCTATTCCACTCAATATTTGGGTGGTGATGAAGAAATTTGACCGATCACCTGCAAACCATGAAAATCCTCCATCACGGTTCTGTAATTTCTTTAATTCATTCATGGATGCATTCAACTGATGGCGTATTTGATTCGTATTCAAAAGTAGCTGAAGGTTATCTATGGTTTGTTGTTGCTGAAGCGCCTGATTGTTCCATGGCGTAAGTTCTATTGGAATGTCCCGCAGATCTTCATTGCGAAGCAATTCTGCTGTAGGTTTATTGTTGGCAATCCAGCTTTTGATATAATCCTTAATAACAGGGTTCTCCTCTACCCTATGCAAAGCCATACGGGTTTGGTAATAATTGCGAAAGTGAGCGAGACTATTGCGCGCGTTACGATTGGCGGCAACAGGCATAGATTGTATAGCGAGAAATAATGGATCGGCAGTATATTCAAAAACCGTTGATCTAAGGCCTCCTTCAATTCCATTATTGAGTCTTAATGTGCGTTCAAGTATTTCTCCATTTTTTAAGAAAAAAGGGAAACTCTCTGTTATCCAGATATTGGAGGATAAAATATGAATTAACTTCCGCTCACCATCTGAACCTGAAGATGTCCTTCCTCTCACTGAAAATTCTAATAGTGCAGGCGCATTTGAAGGTACATTTAATTTAAAAAAGCTCACCTCAGACCCTTCCGCTTCAAATGAAAAATCCATTTGAGATTTATCTGTAAATTGAATGGTCCAATCTTCCCCTGTTATTGGATCTACAATCCAGATATCTAAGGTTCCCACATCAGCCACATCAGCATTATTGATTAGTCGAACGGGGAGATATATCCTATCCCTCTGCATAAAAAATCTTGGCCAATTAGGCAAAACGATCAAATCAGAACTCGTTTGCACTTCATACGTTGCTATGGCATGACGAAAGTCGGAATCAAGCGCCAGCAGTTGAAGTTTCCAGTTGGTCATGGCTTCATTCATCTCAAAATCCAGATAGAAATATCCGTTTTCGTCCGTCGTAATATCCGGAAAAAAGAAAACTGTTTCGTTGAGGTTTTCCCGTATTTGCTGAAATGCATCCTCTGCCGAATCTTCCGTTTTACCAACTATACCTTCTTCTGCAAGCTCAGCACTCAGAGGGACATTCCTTACCTGAGCAGCAGTAATCGTCTCACTGTCTTGTTCGATAAGGGGTACAGAGTATTCAACTACAACGGGGCTATGAGCTGTCATCTGCCCCCTGCGAAGGTAATACCTGCTTTGAAGAAATCTGGAAAATAAATTTGGATAATGTATAGTCGTAGTATTAAAATGGATTCTTGGAGAGTGACCGCGTGACCTGGATGCAGAATGAGTATGGCTTGTTAAGCTATATGTCGACCCCCTGTTGTTAAATAAATTTATCTGCCAGTTATGCGGCAGAATGGCATCGAGCGATTGGTCGTACATTGAAGCCAGTATGCTACCACTTGCAGGTTCTCCTTTATGATCCAGCAACTGAAATTTCCATTTTTGATCAGAACCCGGTTCCACCATTTCCGGAATATCAATACTTTTAATGGTAAATTTCTTGTGATCAAAGGGAACGTTAAAAAATACTCTTTGACTTACAAAGTGACCATTGACGACTGCACCTAAATGGAGATTTAAGCCCCCATAATCTTTCTCCTCAATAGGTTTTGAAAACTTATTGGCACCATCAGTATTGAGCCATTTAAAGTCCATAGATCCGTCAGGATTCTCCAAAAGAACAATTACTTTTAAATTTTCAAATCTGCTACCAACCCTTAGCTCCGCAAGATCGCCTGCTTTAAATCCATCTTTATTTAATAAAACCTCCAGCGCCTCACGATTAGAAAATTCAGCTTTCTCAGAATGGATTGCATCAAAGTTATTCAAATAAAGCAGGATGTCTCCCTCTTTTTGGGCATTTTTTATCTGTATGCGATAAGTGCCAGCTGTCATTCCTTTAGGGATTGGTACACTTTTCTCTCCGGAAATAGAAAATTGTTTTTTCAATACTACTTCGCCTTCGCTCCAATTCTCAACTGATGTTTCACGATCATAAGGATGATGGGTAAAGCGGCTCCTGAACTCTTCCTCTTTTAAATAAAACTGGGTTGGGTGGTTCCATTTTCTATCCAACCAATTAAAATCCGGGGGAATTAATTTAACAATCCGAATATCTAATAAGGCATCTAATGGTTTTCCATCTGGGTTTACGGATTTCACATTTATAGATGATGTTTTTGACAGATCTAGTCTGTCAGGTAAATTGACCTCTACCATAAGAGGATCGGCACTTATTGACAAATTATAATTGGAAGATTGAAGCTCACCGGCAGCATCTAACACATCCACATTGATGGAGTAGCTGTAAACACATCGCCGGCAGGATTGAAAATCTTCTTCTACCTCTGCCATAAAACCAATCAAAAACTCACCCTCACTGGAGGTGGTGGTTTCACCTGATGCAATTTGAATTTCATTTGGTTGAATAGGCGGGAAAAACCAAAGTCCCCTTTGTCTGGGAAAAGGAAAACTAATCCTTCTGTAAATTCTGTAACTCACACGAGCATTTTGGACAGTAAAACCAGAGTAAGCCCTTGCTACTCCCTTTACGTCAATAGAGTCACCAAAACTGTACTCTCCTTCAGCACCTTCCATTTCTACATAAAAACTCGGACGCTTATATTCCTCCACATTAAATGAAATGGAACCTTGTCGAACACCATTTATGCTAAGCTGGTACCGCCCTGTTAAGCCTTCGGGCAACACAAAATGACCGTTGAAGGCACCATATTCATTGGTGGTTAATTCTACAACTTGTCTTAACCTTTGGTTGGGAGACCTCAGTTGAATGGAAACTTTTCTATTTTGAACAGGCTCAGAAGAAATTCTATCCCTGGATTCAGATAGTAAACCTTTAAAATATACAATCTGTCCGGGCCTATATATAGATCTATCTGTGTAGAAAAAACTTCTTTCATTTACTGACCGGGAAGAATGTGGATCTCTATTATTCGCACTGGATCCTGCTAAAGAACGAAAACTAGAATCAATATACAAGCTGTCATTATCAGTTTTTATTTTTACTGTGGCGTTAGATCTGAAATCCAAATTCAAGGGTTCGATTGCAGCAAAACCATTTTTATCCGTAAGCTTAGTGGCTAACTTATTATCTGTTAAAATCCTCTGTCTCCTGTCATATGATTCTTCAGAAACAGTGACCTGAGCGCCTTCTATCGGCGATCCATTGGTTCTGTTAAGTACAAATAAACCATCTAGGTTCCATCTGTAATTAACTGACTTCCCGATTAAATCTGAAACCTGAAAATAATGCCATCGCATGTATTCGTAATTATTGCTTCCGATACCTTCCTTGGGCATTACTACCATTAGGTACAGCCCCTTTTTATCAATTTTTTCAAAGGGTAACTCAATTCTGTGTTCATGAAAATCTCCTACATCCGGAATATCAAAAACAATTTCCCTGTAAACTTCTCTATCAGCCAGGGTTTTGTATAGACTCATTGCATTAGTTTGACGCCAATCCAACTGATCCTGACGGCTTATGGAAAAAATTGAGGCTTTAATGGAGGGCATATTTTTACAATCCAAACTCAGTAAAAAATCCCTACCGGGAATGATTGCTGCTTCCATGTTGTAATTTATTACCGGGGCTGTAATTTGGTCTTTAATAGATTTCAAAGCAGGTGCCCAATGGGAATTCGGTTTGTCCTTTAATAATTTTCCAGCCAATTCGACTGCATCGCGTCTTAGCCATTTATTCGGATCACCCTCTTGGTAGGAATAATCTGCTCCTCGTCTATTTAAATCCTGAACCACCTCAAATCCAAATGCCAATTGAACATCATCATCGCTATATTCCTCTATTCCTCTGATTAATGCATTTCGAAAATAAGTATCCTTTTGTTGACTACTGAATACACTATGCACAAACTTTAATCTCAATAAATCCAGGTCTCCAAAACCCATTCTATTTCCCGATTCTTGAGCAAAACCAAGGGCTTGTTGATACAATTTTAGACTTTTGTATAGATAACTGCCTTCAGGAACCCCTTTTTCATTAAGGGATAGTGCCATAAAGTCCTCTCCAGATCCGTAAAATTCTTCATCTCTCAATAAAAATTGCGGCCCCACTTCTGAGCTCCAGCTAGTAGCTTTTGAGTAAAAATCCAATGCCTGATGCAGTAGAGTTTGATACAGGTATGGCCTTAAAATGTGTCCGATTGAATCTCCCCCGGTAATGCGTTCAAGCGAAATATTGGTGACCTCTTTGGTCAGCTGACTTTCAAGGGATTGCAGGAAATACTTTTCAGCTATTCGCAAAAAATCGGCTTCGGTCAAGGCCTCAACCCCTTTACTTTCATCTATATCAGCATCAGTTCTTAGGCTTATTCTCGCCCTGTTCCTTTCAAAAAAGCGAAGATACATGGTTCCCAATTGGGCACTCAAGACCGAAGAAATGATCTCACCTGTTCTCTCTTTTTCTCCTTTTACAAACTCTATAGCCTTATCCAAATCACCCGGATTTAATGCCATAATATAAGAAGACTTGTAATCAACAGCCCGCAAGTAATTCACTCTGTCTTTCTCTTCAAATGCTTTTTGCAATAACTCTTCCGTTGCGTTTAAAGCAGATTCAAATTTCAGGATATTTTCAAGTGAATCGACTATTGCCCAGCGTTCTTCCCAGCTTTCATTAGTAAAAAATGGTTTATCGGTGGAGATCATAAACGTCAAAATTATGAAGGTGATTACGGTAAATGAGAATGTTTTCATAGGATAAAAATTAAATTATTGACAAAAACAGATGCTTGTCAATTCAACTTCTTTTGAACTTAATAAATACACGGCAAAGTATTTAACTGATGCCAATATAAGGGATTTTGATGGATGCCAAAAAGGATTTTATATTTTGTTTAATATATTGTAGCAGTCGATCAATACCTCTTTTGTAAAAATGCTGTGTGCAGGATTTCTAAGTGAATTATAAACCAAGTATTTATAGAAACCTCTCTATACTAACCTTCGAATTTAATTTTTCTATATCCCCGGAAAGGAAATCAACAAAATGGGCTGCCCACAAAGGTCCTAGGGAGGAACCCTTTGTACCAAGACCATTAAACACCAATAGATTATCATTTTCCGGATGAGCACCCATTACCGGCATTCTGTCCTTAATTCCGGGACGAATGGCAGCAGCTGATGATATGACTTTAAAATCACAACCAACCAAAGACCTTAATTTCGATTCCAACCTTTTTTCCAATTCATCCTCAGCAATTTCATCTTCGTATTTCCATTTATTGGCGGTCCCGACCCAATATCGGTTATCACCTTCAGGAACAATGATGAGTCCAGCATTGATCATATATGGCAGTTTTTCAACCGGCAATTCTACTATGAGAGCTTGCCCCTTACTGGGTTGCATGGGGATGAAGTTGAAATATGGATTCTGTACAATTTTGGCGCCTTCGCAAAATACTATTTTTGGAGCCTGAATCCCTTTGTAATTACAATTCTCGAGATTAATTGAAAGGGCAGAAAAATCAAATTCTTCCTCAATGATCAATTTATTCACATCAAGTAAATTCCTGTAACAAGCTACCAAGTCGCTGACATTCAACTTAAAAGCAGCTTTTATAGCAACCGAATTGCCTTTAATCTTTAAAACTTCTGACAAGAAACTATCCTTTGGAAAATCACCCACATGAGTTGAAAAGTCAGGGTCTTCTTTGCGTTCCTCCCATCTTTTGACTTCATCTTCATTTCTCAAAATCCTAATCATAGGAAGATGTTGAACAAGCTGGATTTGTAATAGCTCCTCTAATTCGGCATAGACTTGAAGTGCTTTTACCTTTAATTGCAGAAAATCAGATTTAAGGACAAATCTCCTTCCAGTTATGGGATTAACAACTCCTGCTGCCACAGATGAACTTGAATTTTTGTGACCTCTGTCAACATGCAAAACCGTTTTGCCCCTTTTAATCAACTCATGAGATATCAAAGTCCCCGCTATCCCTTGCCCTACAATTAAATAATCAGTTTCGATCATTATTCATTTTTGAAGACTTTCCCTTACCTTTTTTGGAAGAGATTGATAAACCAAATTAAAGGACTGATCCACCATCTGAAAAAAAAGCTCGGCAGGCAGATTTTTGTTGGGAAACACAGTATTCCAATGTTGCTTATTCATATGATATCCCGGGAAAACCGCTTCGGGATATTTTTCTCTGTTGGTAATATTATCCTGAGGATTCCCTTTTAAATTAATCGAAAACTCAGCCGCGTCTAGATTGGTCAGGGCAAAAATCTTGTTTCCAATTCTAAAGGCAAGTATAGACTCATCGAAAGGCAGATCTTCGGTAACCCCTTTTTTCTCAATAACATAATCTCTGAAAGATACTATATCCATCTGTTAAAATTAATGAAGATTTTAATCCTAAAATTCTTTTCTATCTTACAATACTAAATTGGGCCTCTATTCCTCAAATACTCTAAATCTTGCCAAATGAGCCATTTTTCCTTTATTCAGACTTAGGATATCATCGGTAATGGCATAGCTGTCAACCAGTCCTAAAACTTCATTAAAAGAAAGTTCAAGTTCATTACCCGGGCAAGCCATTCTCGTTGTGCCGGCAGTGCCAAGTTCTATACGATTACCTCCTATTAATTTGTACTGTCCAAAAAAGTTATTGCAGGTGTTGTTGCCTGAAAATCGTCCTGTTTCCATATTGAACTCAATAAATCCTTCTCTATGCACCGCTGATTCTTCTATTTCCTGACCTCTTAATTCAAACAGTATCCATTTTTTGTCCTCCAAATTAAAGTCAACTCTGTTTTTTATCAAACGATAATTTGCTGCGAGTTCTCCTGTTATACGACTGCCATCTTCATCTAGGTGAAAAAGGACATTTTCACCCACTTGATAAAGTTGATTCCCCATTTCACTGATAAGTAAAACGCTATTGCCACTTTCATCCCATTCAAACTGACCCTCTTCGTGCTTAGTTAAATCTTCCTTCCCAAGATATTTCATACTTCTTTCATAGCGTCCATCTTGTTTTAATACAATTCTGGTTTCTATCCCTTCACAATTGGCGCATGGTAATACTCCGGTATAAACACCATTCCAGTCCAAAGCTATCTTTGAGGTATGCATGTCCGGAACTTCAGTTGAAGTTGCATTTTGAGCAGGCTCTTCGTGGTTTTTTGTTGATTGGCTAGAGAAGCAGGAATTGAATACAATTATTGTACTGATAAAAAAAAATAAGCTTCCGGCTTTCATGAGTTGGTATTTTTTTTAAAAATGGCATATCTAATCCAAAGGTACGACTTTGTCAAGGATCAGATTTATCTGCTTCAAAATTATTTTTTGAGAAACTGAACAAATCATGGGTACAATTTTAGCTTAACATACACTATAAGGCGGAAACATCAATCAATATGCCAACAACTTTTGCGGAGGTCCCATTTTTTAGAATTGCCGTAACTTTTATAGCCGGTATAGTCTTCTATCAATATGTCGCTGAATACGACCTAAGCTTTTATTTGACCGTTGCAGCTTTGGTATTGATATTGGGATTTGTTTTTTATAAAAGATTTGGTTCTGTATTACTTCCGGGGGTTGTTATATTGAGCCTGACTTTTATTGCAGCTTTTCTCAGAGCGGATGGTTTGTCGAAAACAGATAACAATCTTCATTTCACTAAGTTGGATTGTAATCAGTACCTTTTGGAAGGCCGGATAAAGGAAGTCAATGAACGAGAAAGCGGCATGACTATAGTTATCGCAGTAAAAAATGCGATTTGTGAAGGTGGAAGAATAAGGTCAGAAAAATATAATCGGGGCAAAATTCTTATCACCACGAGAGGCAAAAGTCGATTGACTGAATGGATTCCGGGCACTGAGGTGCGCTTAATTGCAGAGGTGAACAAAATAACTCCCCCCGCCAATCCAAAAGCTTTCAACTACAAGGCTTTTATGGCAAGAAAAAGGATCTATCACCGTGCGTTTGTTGCAGAGGATGAGCTTGAAATAATAAGTACCGACAAGAATCTTTTTCAAAGGGGGATATTTGTTTTTAGAAGGGCTTTTATTGAAAACCTGAAGAACCACACTCACAAGGAAAATACGGCAGGAATTCTCACTGGTATTGTCCTGGGTGACAAGTCACTAATGGATGAAGACATTCATCGGGCTTTCCGAGATGTGGGGGCAGCTCATGTTCTTGCGGTATCCGGATTGCATGTGGGTATAGTATTCAGCATATTATTTTTTGGATTTAAAAAGCTGCCGGACTATGCTACTGCTATTTTATCCCTTGCAGGAATCTGGGCTTTTATTCTACTAGCCGGCATGCCGCCTTCCGCTATACGAGCGGGCACCATGTTCAGCCTTTTTAGCATTGGAAAATTATTTAAGAAGAGAGCAAATCCGGTCAATATTCTATCCTTCTGTGCAATCATCCATCTCTTCATTGAACCACAACTGGCTTTTGATGTGGGATTTCAATTTTCATATCTGGCTCTACTGGGTATTATTATTTTCTTCAATAAAGTAAACGCAATTATACCATGTCCGCATCCTTCATTAAAAATACCAAGAGATCTGATCAGCCTTTCTGTGGCGGCACAACTTGGAGTACTCCCATTGAGTATATATTACTTCAATCAGGCATCTCCATATTTCATGCTATCCAGTATATTTTCGGTATTGGGAGCTTATATCTTACTATGTGGTGGCTTATTTGTCGGCTTAATGGGTTTTATATTCTCACCACTGGCAAAATTAGCCGGATACATTCTTGATGGGAGTTCCGAATTACTGTCTGCTTGTATGCTTCTTTTTACAGAATTGCCCGGAGCTACTGTTAGTGAATTGTACCTTTCAAAACCCACAGTCATCATCATTTACTTGTTGATTATCCTTTTCGCACTCATCATTTACAAAAGAATAAGGAATTATCAGCCCTTGCTAATGTTGGGCTTTGTCTTCTTTCTTTTTTCCGGGTTTAGTACAAAACAACAATTAATGAGCAGTAATGCTGTGTACATCTATAGCACTGGTAGAGCTCTGCTTGTCGATGTATTTAGTCCGGGAAAAGCCATGACTATTTACTGCAAAAACCTGAATGAACATTCTGAGCAGTTTGCCGCAAACGCGAACAGAATTGCCTACAGAAAAAAACACAGAGAACAGAGAAGAATCAAAACAGACAGCCTTTCCAATTTACATATCATCAGAGGAGCTGCAGCTGATATTATCATTTGCAGCCATAATGCATTCCCGGAAAGTTTGATTAAAAAACAGGAAAGACCATTTCATATAGTTTTCACTCATTTTATTCAGCTTGAAGAAAGACATAAATCGCTACTTTCAGAAAGAAACATCTTAAGCATCAGTTCCGCTGCAGGAAATAATTTTTCGGTCCGAAGGTCATTGGAGCAACTTGCAAAACAGGAAAAAATAAACTTCTACAATACATTTCATAAGTATCATTCAATCAAAAACTTTTAGTCATGATAAAAAAGATTTTTTACTTCCACACAAGAGAACGAAACACCCTGCTTTTATTACTAACCAGCACTATTCTTTACAGCCTCAGCAGTCCCATACTGCATAGCTTTTGGAACAAGGATATCAACACCCTCGAGGTCATAAGTCTAAAATACACCACTATTGGCCTCCACATTACTGATTGTCATCAGGCCAACTTGCTTCAAAAAGAAGATTTGATCCATTTCGGGATGAATACCGATCTTGCAGAAAGGTGGATACATTACAGGCAAAGGGTTGGAGGTTTTTTCAAGCCTGAAGATTTTCAAAATGTATGGGGGCTAAATGATAGAAAGTATGAAATCCTCGCAGCACATCTTCAATTCGATGAGAACCCTTACTTTGAAACCCAAAGGTCAGTCCGCGCAGTAAGAATCCCAAGTAATAAAAATAACACAACTCAACCTATTGCGACAGTAAGTTCAAAAAACATTCAGGCTCAAAGAAAAAAGGAATCAGAAGACCTTATGCCGTTTTGCATCAACACTGCCAATGCAGAGCAATTCCAAAAGATAAGGGGAATTGGTCCGGTACTTTCCGATAGGATTATCAAATACAGAGAGCGACTTGGGGGCTTCTACAGTATTGAGCAATTAAAAGAAGTATTTGGCATTGAGGACGAATTAATTGATAATAATTCAGCTTATTTTAAAATAGAGGATAAAAGCATTTACCAACTGGACTGGCAAGAAGATGAATTCAGAAATCTACTGGCTCACCCTTATCTGGATTATGACCAAGTCGTATGCATCATGCAACAGAAACGCGCAGGAGCCGAAAGTGCCTCAGACTTAGAAAAGTGTTTTGATGAACTCGAATGGGAAAAAATAATTTGGTATTTGTAGTAATACAAATTTAGGAATCCATCTTAGAAAACACCACTTAAACTTTCTCTCCCTCCTTTTGTGGTAGGCATAAGAACAGAGCTAGTCTCTTATGATGATTTAAACCCATCGGATTCGATAGGTTTAAAATTGAGAAAATCGTTCAGAATAATATAAGGGAATACAAGGTGGTGTGCTGGCTACCAAAACAAATTAATTCACATCAAGCATAAACTCGATTTGCATACACTCAGTACACCTCCACCTTTCTATACTTCGGCGTAACCACACCCCTGATCATACCACCGGTATTGAAGGGCATGGTATAGTTCCCATCTTTATCAATTGCGATCAAACCGCCGGAGCCACCGGCTTCTTTTAATTTGTGGTGTATAATTTCATTTGCTGCTGTCTCGAGGGAAGTAACCTGATATTTAAGTTTGGCATTGAGATCATATGCAACCGCGTAGCGGATAAAAAACTCACCATGACCAGTACCACTTACAGCGCATCCGTTGTTATCGGCATAAGTTCCTGCTCCTATAATGGGAGAGTCTCCCACTCTTCCAAAACGTTTATTGGTCATCCCTCCTGTTGAGGTGCCGGCTGCCAGATTACCATATCGATCCAAAGCTACTGCACCAACAGTTCCTCTATTATCCTCAGGGATGGGATTAGCCTCTTGAACTCTCATAAGCGCATCAAATCTTTCCTGAGTGAAAAAATGGGAAGGATCAACAATCTCACACCCTACAGATGCCGCAAATTGCTCAGCTCCTGAACCTACCAAAAAAACGTGAGGGGATTGGTCCATCACTTTTCGAGCAGCAGTAATTGGATTTTTTATAGTGGTTACACCTCCTACAGCACCGGCATTCATTGTTTGGCCATCCATTATACTAGCATCGAGTTCATTCTTACCTTCAGCCGTAAAAACAGCCCCCTTGCCTGCATTGAGAAAGGGTTGATCTTCAAGAAAGATAATGGCTTTCTCAACCGCATCTAAAGCTGAGCCCCCATTTGTTAAAATCTCTTCGCCAATACTAAGGGCTTCATTTACAGCATCAAGGTATTCCTGCTCCCTTCCTTCAGGCAACTGATCAGGATGAAAAACGCCTGCTCCACCATGCACTAAAAACACAAATTCCGGTCGCTCAACCCTCTCCTTATTAAATGATCTCTCTGAATCTTTACAGGATGACACAAGAAAAAGGCAGAAAAAAACCGAAAATAAAACAAAATGACATCGTGAACTAAGCTTTTTCATCAGAAATGTTTTCCTTTAAAAATTGAACCAGATCTTTTCTGCGAAATCCTGCTTCCCTGAGCTTATTTTTATTTACAAAAAGACCCTTAATCATTGCATTCCACCTATCATCTGTGTAAAATGCAATTTTAGCCAAAGTTACAAAAATTAACACATGCCAGAATGGAGACCAGAAAACAAGTAAGAAAAGAATAAATAAGGTATAAAATAATGCTGTCAAAACTGCTTTGACACTTACATAAAATTCCACATTGGGTGTTTTCTTCTCACTAATAAAGTCAGCCAAACGGTAGGGTAATTTATTCAACTCAAACACAATCTTCAGGATTGAACCCAAAGACAATAACCAAAGGTAATCCCACCAGCTAAATACAGTTAAAGCTTTTAACTGTCTGTCAGATAAATTAAACCAACTCAAACTTTTTGAATAGTCAGCTGCTTTTATCTTCAACTCGGACTTTTTATCCAAATTCATCCCATTTATCCAATTAGCAGCTTTTTTATATTTAGAAAAAAGGATACCATTGTATTTTTTATTTTCAACTTGGGATACATCGGAAAGAGGACCCCAAATTTGATCCATTAACAGGAGGTCTTCATCCCGTTCAATATGCACAATACACTCTTGGAGTGCAGCCTGAAGATCATGAGTTAATCCTTTGATAACTTCTCTGGGACTTTTCTGATATTTTGCAAAATATTCTGCCATAGGAATTGCCTTTCCAATTTGTAGCATAATATCTGTACCTGCTTTTGTATGGTCTTCGTAATTAACTCCTACCGGATGAATCATTAATGGTAACTCAGGGTCTTTCTCCAATGTTCCCATCGCCAGCTTTGCAGCACCTTGTTGAACAGGTCTCAAGCGTTTCACCCACTTCATACTCCCTTCACAAAAGATGAGCAATTTAGCTCCGGACATCAGTTTCTCATGACATTTGTCAAAAGAAGACTTATTGTTCCTCAAGCTACTGAATCCATCCTTAAACCGAAAAACAGGCACCTGATTGGTAGCATCAAAAAACCACCTGAATTGCTTTACAAATACATCTCCTCTTGTAATAAAATGAACGTCGAAAGGACTTTCCGTAGCTATTAATGTAGGCTCAATAAAAGCAGACGGGTGATTAACTGCGAAAATTGCTGGTTTTTCCCGATCCACATTTTCAAGACCCACCACTTCTATATTACTGAAGTAATGAGAATATCCGGCCTTAACCCAAATTTTTAAAATACGATAAATCAATCTCTTTCCTTTTTAACCAAATTCAATTCACAAAGCTAATGCTTTTTAATGGTTATTAATTTTTGGAATATTAATTTCGAAAGCTTTAAGTTGGCTTTTGTGCAAAGTTTTTATTAGAAGGCCTGAAACCAAGGTGCTTGGAGCGGGTAAGGGAGCAATTTTTTAAGATTTTTCCAGTATTTTAAAAGTCAAGTCATTCTTTGTCATGCCGCGGGCGTAAAAACACAACCTATGAGGTTTAAAAAATCTGACATCAAAAAATCAATGATAAATCTAACTCACTTTATTAATTTTGCAAATAAAAACTGAAGGCTTCCAATAAATACCTGATTGTTGTATCCGGTCCGACTGCATCCGGAAAATCATCACTTTCACTTGAAATGGCGAAGGAATTTAATGCTCCTATAATCTCTGCTGACAGCCGTCAAATCTATTGCCATATGGATATCGGCACATCAAAAGTGACTAAGTCAGATCAGTTGGAGGTAAAGCATTATATGATTGACATATTTGAGCCCGGGCAAGCCTTTTCCGCGGGAAAATATGAAGAAATGGGCGATCAAATCTTAAAGGAAATATTCGAGAAAAGGGATATTGCTATTCTCTGCGGCGGAACAGCCTTTTATATAGAAAGTCTTTTGTACGGTCTGGATTCATTTCCGACAGTATCCAATGAAATCAAACTGGGTCTAGAGGATGATTTATCAAAACTCGGTCTGCCTTTTTTAGTTGAAGAATTGAAAAAGGTCGATCCGGAATTAGCGAATAAAATGGACCTCAATAATCATCGCCGTGTGATAAGGGCTTTAGGTATTTATCGGCAGACAGGCAAGTCACCATCGTCATTTTTTAAGAAAAAGAAAAAGGAATTAAATTACCAACCCATTTTAATTCTATTATTGCCTGATAGGCAAGAACTCTATGAAAAAATAAACTCAAGAGTAGATGATATGATGAAGGACGGCCTAGAGCAAGAGGCTCAATTTATTTTTGAAAATTATCCCGAGCAGTTTTCATCAACCGTAGGATATGCAGAATTTAAGGATTACTTTGAAGGAAGCAGGTCTTTGGAAGAAGTATACGAATTGATCAAGAGAAATACTAGAAGATATGCCAAAAGACAAATGACCTGGTTTCGTGGAAAAAATGAATGGATACAGTTTTACCCCAATGAGAAAGAGAAGGTCTTCCTTTTTGTAAATAGAGAAATTAATCGCTAAACCAATTCCTTTTTGTTTTTAAAAGAATTTACGAGTCCACTCCGAAAATCCTTTTCGTCATGAAAATGAGCCAAAAATTCAGGATTAAAGAAGAGGGGAAATTATTCCACAGGCATAGCCATCTCGTCCCAAAAGACGAGAAGCTATGGAAAGAATTTTCCCGATGACGAAGATATTGGATTTTGCAGCAATTTGTAATAGAAAGGATTTTCTGAGTGGACACATTTATCACAATTTGGTAAAAAAAGTATAATGATAGTTTCAAAGTGATTCGATCCTAGTCCTCATGAGAACATAAAAAGATATCATCCGTTTTCTTGGTGAATTAGGTAAATTTCATTAATTTTGAGCCATTAAAAAAAAGACCTATGAGTGAGTCATCAATGCTAGAAATATTTGAGGAAAAGATAAAAAGAGAGATAAAGATTGAACCGCGTGAATGGATGCCTGATGCCTACAGGAAAACACTGGTAAGACAGATTTCTCAGCACGCCCATTCAGAAATTGTTGGAATGTTACCGGAAGCTAACTGGATAAAGAGAGCCCCTACCATGAGAAGAAAAGTGGCTCTTCTTGCTAAAGTACAGGATGAGGCTGGTCACGGTTTATATTTATACAGTGCTGCAGAAACTTTGGGAACTTCCCGGAAAACAATGATTGATGACTTACTTAGCGGTAAGGCTAAGTATTCTTCAATTTTTAATTACCCGACTATTACATGGGCTGATATTGGAGCAGTAGGCTGGCTTGTGGATGGAGCAGCCATCATGAATCAAGTGATGCTTTGCAGAACCTCTTATGGTCCCTATGCTAGGGCTATGGTGAGAATTTGTAAGGAAGAGTCTTTCCACCAGAGACAAGGATATGAAATTATGCTTACTTTGGCTCAAGGTTCACAAGAACAAAAGGCAATGGCACAGGATGCACTGAATCGCTGGTGGTGGCCAAGTCTCATGATGTTTGGACCATCGGACAAAGAATCCAAACACAGTGCGCAATCAATGGCATGGAAAATCAAAAGAAAATCCAACGACGAGTTAAGACAAAACTTCGTAGATGCAACGGTACCTCAGGCGAGACTAATAGGTTTAAGCATTCCGGATCCGGATCTAAAGTGGAATGAAGAAAGAGGAGCTTATGACTTTGGGGATATTGACTGGGAAGAATTTTGGAATGTAGTCAAAGGAAATGGGCCATGCAACAAACAAAGGTTAGATGATCGCAATAAAGCGCATGAAGAAGGTCATTGGGTAAGAGAAGCAGCATTGGCTTTTGCTGAAAAACAAGCTAAAAGGAAGGCCAAAAAAGATAAAGTAGCTTAAAAATAAAAAGATATGAATGAAAACAAGGATTGGCCACTCTGGGAAATTTTTATTCGGAGCAGGGCGGGATTAAATCACAAACACGTAGGTAGTTTACATGCGGCAGATGAAGATATGGCTATTGAAAATGCAAGGGATGTTTACACCAGAAGAAATGAAGGAATTAGCATCTGGGTAGTAGAGTCCAAATACATCACTGCATCAAATCCGGAAGATGAGGAATCCTTGTTTGACCCTGCCGATAACAAAATTTACCGTCATCCTACTTTTTATGACTTACCTGATGAGGTAAAACATATGTAATTCCTTCAAATTTTAATTTAAAATTATGCTCTCTTACACTACCTACGATCCATTAACGGAATACGTTCTGAGGTGTGCAGATAATAACCTTATTTTGGGACATCGCATTTCTGAATGGTGTGGTCATGGTCCGGTTTTAGAACAAGATATTGCATTGACCAATATGGCGCTTGACTTGCTCGGTCAATCCAGAATGTATCTCAAATATGCTGCTGAACTTATCGGACATAATGAAACAGAGGACAGTCTTGCTTTCTTAAGAGATGCTATGCAGTTTAGGAATAGTTTACTGGTAGAGCAACCTAACGGTGATTTCGCACACACCATTATCAGAAGTCTAATTTTTGATAGTTTCCACTATTTTTTCACAGAACAACTCATGCAAAGTAATGATAAGCGTTTGGCTGATATAGCTACCAAATCGCTGAAAGAAATCACTTATCATAGAAAATTCAGTTCTGAATGGACCATAAGGTTAGGCGATGGAACTGAAGAGTCTAATAAAAGAATGCAGACTGCAATTGATGATTTATGGCGGTACAAAGGTGAATTACTAAGCCCGGATGAGTTAGATATGGAAATGCTAGAAAAGGGAATAGGTGTTGACCTGAATAAGATCGAACCCTTAGTTGACAATCATCTTTCTGACATGCTTAATAGGGCTACTCTGCAAATTCCGCAGGCTGAATTTATGCAAAAGGGAGGGAAACAGGGCTTACATTCCGAACACTTGGGCTACATCCTTGCAGAATTACAATTTATGCAGAGAGCTTATCCCGGATTAAATTGGTAAAATGGTAACAACAACTGATAAAAAAATAAAACATCCGGAAATCTGGGAAATCCTGGAAAAGGTAAAAGACCCTGAAATACCCGTTATCTCTGTAGTCGATCTGGGCATCATTAGAGCAGTGGTTAAAGAAAACGGGAAAGTTATTATCACCATTACCCCTACTTACTCAGGATGTCCGGCTATGAGTGTCATTCGTTTGGAAGTCACTACTGCCCTACTAGATGAAGGCTATCAAAACATCGAGATTGTAACCGTCCTTCATCCTGCCTGGACCACAAAATGGATGTCTGAAAAAGGAAAAAAAGCCCTGCGCGAATACGGTATTGCTCCCCCGCTTGACGATCAAGCTGATGAAATTGAACTTTTCGGTGAAATGCCTGCTATCCA
This sequence comes from Saprospirales bacterium, assembly GCA_007693915.1. Taxonomy (GTDB): domain Bacteria; phylum Bacteroidota; class Bacteroidia; order Chitinophagales; family Saprospiraceae; genus PWJY01. The sequence goes on from RECS01000085.1 coordinate 18,643, forward strand.
ATGTCCTCATTGCGGCTCTATGAACACCAAAATGACCAATAAATTTGGCTCTACTCCCTGCAAATCACTTCACCAATGCCAAGACTGCCTTGAGCCTTTTGATTACTTTAAGTGCCATTAGAGTTCTGAGTTTACACCAAGAAGCTAAACCCACGGTTTCCTTCTAACCCGGATTATTAACAAAATTTCTACTGCAAAGCCAAACTGTCGGCTATAATAGAAAATGCTCGAAATTTGTTATCCTCAAAATTGGGCTACAATTCCTTCGGATAAAAATTTCTGCGCTTCCCAATTCTATTGACATTTTTGCTTTTCGTAACAAAATCTCATGAATAATCCGGGCTAACTTTTACTTATTTCTGTTATTATAAAATGTATAACCCCTCAATTGGGGTCTAAGGCATGGCAGGTTGCAAAATTGAATTTTCAAGGGGTTATATTTTTACCCTTCATGTAATCGGATGACTTTTTTAATCTAAAAGGGAAACATGGAGTTTACATAAACAACCTGAGCCCATAAAATACATTAAACATATATGGGCGCTCATCAATGATATCCCAAGACAATCGCCCAAAGTCTGTACCTACCTCAATAGCTACGGATGGACCTATCATATAGTTAACACCAGCGCCACCGGAGTAAAACTGATAAGTGGTTTCTGTCCCGAATCCGGACAAATTAATCCCACCAAATTCATAGTTACCTTGAGCAAACAATAAAAGGCGCTCAGAATTTAATGGAATATAATAGCGCAAACCGGGAGCAATAGCAAAAAAGGTAGTCGCATTACTGACGCCCAATTCACTGAAATTAATAACGCCTAATCCGATATTAAAAACAGTTCTGTCGCTCAGAAAAAACCCCACACTTAAATCAAATTTACTAACACTACCACGTTCACCGCTTGAGTTGCTGATATTAATGGGATTAGCTCTTAGTTCGGTTTCAGTGAAGCCTAAAGTATTTCCAAGACCTTGGTTAAAGGCATTATTCAAAGTTGAACCAGCTGATAAAGTAATACTTCCTCTTCCAAAAAACTGTTCGCTTTCCTCCAAAGCTTCCTTAGAACGCGAGCTGATAGTAGCCATCCACCCAAGGGAAAAGGATAAATTTTCATATCTGAGTTGGCCGGTATTCAGGCTTTCCATAAAGGTGATGCCCAAGCCTACTTCTAAACCAAGACCGGGACTGACTTCATAACTCATACCGGCAGAGGGGGCAAAATACCAACGAGATATGGTTTCTGCATCCTGCAGGTATTCAGCCAACAGTCCTCCTTCCAATTGACCAAAAAAGTGAAAATTTTTAGAAGATGGATTCATATAATACCTCCCAAAAATCGAATAGAGAGAAGTACCTCTATTTCTCCCATCTGTTAAATAGCCCATTCCACCGTATTTAATACCAACCGCCAGAAAGTCTGTAGGCAAGTAACCTAGAGTGAGATACAATTGTGGGAAGGTATGATCTATCTCATAGTCATACACCGATTTTCCATTAAAATCTAACAACCAACTGCCTTTTTCAATTTGACTGAAAGCGTATTGTGAGCAAAAGATAAAAGCTATTATTATGAGTATTCGCATTATCAGTCTATGTTTAATCAAATAAAGATTTTTGCTCTCCATCATTCACATCAAAATCAATACTATCTCCCACATTCAATTCTTTTGAAGTAGTATCTGTGTTTTCTTTTTTAGCTGACTTATCCTCAGGTTTTTCTTTCGTTTGTTCTTCTACTTGCTTACTCTTCGATTCCAGCGGTTCTATCGAAGTGACCTTTGCATCTAAAAGTCTATTTCCCAATGCTTTCCAACCTTTTACATCAATAAAGTCGTCAAGCTTAACGGTGTCTTCTTTTTTGGTACTACCTTCTTTCCAAAAAAACTTAACCGTAGGATTGGCATCTACACTTGCATATAAAAGCTTAGTGGATCGGTGTTCAGTAAGGAAGTTAAAGCGTTGATCAAAGGAACTCGTTTCAATTTGAAACCGCTTCGCCAAAGTCCACTTTTTCTCACCCTCGTAGTAAATTACACTGACTACCATTTCAGGTTTATATTTATTTATGCTGACCAGCTCATCCACCTTAAACCTGCTGTTTTCATCTATCTCAGCTATTTCATAACTTCCCTCCTTATAAATAGCAATTACGGAATCTCCTGTATCAAATTCACCTAAAAACCGACCCCTTTCTTCGGTATTAATTCGACCACTCACCTCGTCCATCCAGAAAGAAATAGCACCAAGTGTAGATTTTCCTACTTCCTTAAGATTAACCTTTCGCACAGGATATTTAGTAGCAATATTGCCTTTACTTCCCCTACCTTTTATTGCAATATCACTAAAGTCAAAATCAAAAATCTTATTTCTAGCTTTGCATGCAGGACTTAAGTATATGGTAATTATTTCGGCTTCTCCATTTGGATTTTCACTTAAGTACAATACTCTGGAATTTGGATTTCCAACAGTTAGGTCGTACTCCCTGTCTCTAGTGATCGAATTTACGTGAAAGCGCTTTGCATATGCGTTGCCACTTTTACTGTCTTTGTAAAGTAAATTATAAGTAGTTCTTTCATCACTCTTTTTCCATACATTCACAACTAAAATTTCCTTACCCACAAAAGATTTATCATCGATTCTGGTCACCATCATTTTACCATCCTTGCGAATCACGATGATGTCATCAATGTCCGAACATTCGCAAACAAATTCATCTTTTTTCAATCCATACCCAATAAAGCCGTCCTTTCTGTTTACATACAGTTTTGCATTATTGGCAACCACCTGAGTGGCTTTGATATCTTCAAAACCGGCAATAACAGTCTTTCGCTCTTTACCCTTGCCATACTTTTCCAAGAGCGAGCTAAAGTAATCTACAGTGAAATCAGTAAGATGATCAAGGTGATACTGAGTTTGTGCTATTTCATCCTCCAAACCTTTGATATATTCATCTGCCTTGAATTCATTGTACTTGGATATTCGCTTTATACGTATTTCAGTTAACTTTTGAATTATTTCATCCTCTATATTGCGGCTAATCTCTAAAAGTATCTCTTCGCTGGGGGTAAGGTTGTCGGGGCATTTCACAAATTTATACATTCCTGTCCTTACGGCAGTTAATACTTCATCCCAGCTTTCACATTCCTCTATGTCCCTATAAACTCTTTTGGAAATAAAAATCTTCTCTAAACTGGAGTAGAACCATTTTTCTCTGAGTTCATTGAGTTTTATTTCTAACTCCAACCCAAGTAACTCCTTGGTTCTGAAAGCATCGAGTTTCAACAATTCTTTGACAGTAGTAAAACGTGGAACTCCATCGATAATAACACATGCATTTGGTGAGATAGATACTTCGCAGTTAGAAAAGGCATACAGTGCATCCATTGTCACCTCAGGCGATACACCGGGTGCCAATTCAATTAAGATTTCCACATCCCTTGCTGTATTATCTACAATCCGCTTAATTTTAATCAGCCCTTTATCACCGGCTTTTAATATACTATCAATCAATGATGAAGTAGTAACACCATAAGGAATTTCAGTAATGGCTATATGCTTTTTATCTTTGACCTCAATTTTCGCCCTCACTTTGACTCTTCCCCCTCTTTCACCTTGTTTATAATCAGAAACATCTATCATACCACCGGTAAGAAAATCCGGAAAAATTTCTATACTTTTCCCTTTAAGAACATTGATACAGGCTTTTATTAGTTCGCAAAAATTATGGGGGAGAATTTTGGTAGAAAGTCCTACGGCAATACCCTCAGTACCCATTGCCAGCAATAGAGGAAATTTAGAGGGTAATGCTATGGGCTCTTGGTTCCTTCCATCATAGGTAAGTTGCCACTCTGTGGTGTCCTTATTAAAAAGGACTTCCTTAGCAAAAGGTGTCAATCTAGCCTCTATATATCTTGATGCAGCTGCCCTGTCTCCGGTTCGAATGTCACCCCAATTCCCCTGACAATCAATTAAAAGCTCCTTTTGTCCCAAGGTAACAAGGGCGTCACCAATGGCGGCATCTCCATGCGGGTGATATTGCATACAATGACCGATCAAATTAGCTACTTTGTGATATCTGCCATCATCTTTTTCAAACATACTGTATAATATCCGTCGTTGTACAGGCTTCAGACCATCCCTTGCGTCCGGCACTGCTCGCTCCAGAATAACGTAGCTGGCATAATCAATAAAGTACTTTTTGAACATCCCCTTTAAGGGTTCCTTCCCTTGCAGGTCTATATCCTGACTTTTTCCTACATCAGACCCCATATTACCTATATCCTTTTATATAAAATCCCTATTTGCAATGATCAATAAAAATTAATCCTCAAAGATAGTATATATTTTTTTATTATATGAATTTTCTTTTTGGATTTGTTCATAATCCATGTAGTTACGCTTAAAGTAATTTATCTGATCAATCAGATTTAAAGGTTTTAAAAAATTAAAGAAGCGTTTTGTGTTTAATATGCGTTTTCTTTTTACCTTTAGGGTGTAAAACATTGAGCAAAATGCAGTATTCATCTTTGTCAATTCAACTCCTAAAGAATGAAAATTCTTTTATTGAAGCGCTCCTTAAAAAGGAAAAGTGGGCGCAAAAAATGGTTTATGAAGAGTGTTATCAGGAGATGCTCCTGGTTTGTTTGAGGTATGCGAATAATAAAGACCATGCCATAGATATTATGCACGATGGTTTTATCAAGGTTTTCAAAAATATAGAAAAATATAAGTCAGGCACCTCTTTTAACCACTGGGTGAAACGAATTATGATTAACACCTCCATTGATCAATATAGAAAAGATGTGAGACGGAGGACTGAAAATATCGCTGATGCTTATGACTTAAAAGCCAAACAGATCACTGCAATTGAGCAACTGTCAGAGAAAGAGATATTATCGGGAATTCAAAAGCTGAGTCCTGTTTATAAAATAGTGTTTAACCTCTATGTCATTGAAGGATATTCGCATAAAGAAATTGCTGAAAGAATAGGGATAAACGAAAGTACATCCAGGTCTAATCTGGTTAAAGCCAGAGCTAAATTAAAAGAAATACTCGGATACGGAAACTGAAATGAAAAACAAAGAATTCGATCAACATATCAGACAGCAGTTGGATTCCATTCAACCGGAACAGGGCATTTCTTCCTGGGATTCTTTCGAATCTCTGCTTGATAGCGAATTAGGTACTGAGGTTTTTGATCAGCAAATTAAAGAAAAGGTAGAAAATTTTCAACAACCCTTTCAGGAAAGCCATTGGAATTTGTTTCTAAATCAATTTGCATGGGTTCAGGTATTTACCAGAGATTTGATTTACAACAAAGCTTTTGAGGCCGTTTTATTTATTTTAGCGCTTAGTTTTGTTTTACCCAAACATACCATTACCTATGAGGCTTTCAAAATTGCTGACACAGAAGTTTTTGCAATTGAGGAAGACCAATATTCTTATGGAAATAATAAAGAAAATAGATCTGATATTAGCTTTGAAAGTAATTTCGATTCTAAAACTTTAGCTACTGACCAATTTATATCCCAACAATCACGTAACATATCTAATATTAGTGATTTTTCAACTACAACATCCACCAATTTAGAATACGAATTAAATGGCGCTCAATATTCTGAAAATAGAAATGCAGATCTTTTAAATTCAAGATTATCACACCTAGCTATTGATCAATATAAGGGCGCTTCAGTTTATATTTCTATACCTCAAAAAGAACCGTCGGTTAACAAGTTACCATTAAATGATTTTCAAAAACTTACTTCTGAAGATCCAAGTTTTGACTTGAACTCACCTTTTGCAGTGTCAAAAACATCTTTAAACAATTCACGAACCATTGTCTCTGTGTTTACTAGTATGGACATCAATACTATTCATACGCCATACGATGCAATTTACCTTAGAAATGGGTATGAACAAAGCAAATTTGGTATTGGGGGTGGTTTTTCAATTGGTTGGAACAAGAACAGGTGGACGTTAGAAACAGGGTTGTTGTTTTCTATGAAGCAATACAACCCCAAAACAGTTTTAGAAATCTTCAGATTTAATCCTAACTCTGAAAGTGCAGAAGCTATCAGTCTAAGGGCAATTGAGCTGAATACACTGAGTATTCCTCTTCACCTTCGATTTGAATTATTTCAGGGCAGAAAATTCACTCCGTATTTATTGGCAGGCATGGGTCTAAACCTTGCAACACATGCCAATTATGATCGAGAACAATTTAAAATTGCATTGGCACAGCCCTTGCCCTCTGATGCTCAGGTCAACCCCGGAAATACTCCGCGCTTAGATGAAAAAAGATTCTCAGATGGAATCATCCAGGGTGGAAGTTTCAGTGAAAATTACTTCCTTAGTTTCAATTCAGGTTTAGGTATGGATTACCAAATTGGCCCACAGTGGAGATTATTTGTAGAAATGAGTTACCACTACAATTTTATGGAAAAAGAACTGGGACCAAATAATGATCGTATCAATACGTATTCATTTAAAATTGGGGGGCGACATGTACTTCAAAAGTAAAATAATTTCATCTTGAATAATCCAAGGACACAGAAAAATCAATGGAGTGCCGCTCTTATTTCGAGACCTTCTAATATTTCTTTTTCTTTTTCAATCCACCACTCAAGTCTTTCATACACCTTATCCTTATCGAAGTAGTTCAGTGCCATTTTAACAAATATATGCCCATGTTTGGCTTCAGAAACCCAAAGCATTTTATAAAAACGCTTTAATTCAGGGTCTTCTAATGCTTCTTCCACTAGTTTAAAACGCTCTGCACCTCTGGTTTCCACAACTGATGCGATCAGCAAGCGATCCAGAAACCTTTCCTCAATTCCACTGTGACATTGTTTTAATAAGGCTTTCACATAAGGGTCTTCCTTCATTTGATGAGGCAACTGAATGCCTCTTTTTTCCATAAGCGCGTACACTTGTTGAAAATGTTCCAATTCCTCCACTGCGGTTTCAATTAGTTCAGGAATAATTTCAACTCTATTGGGATATTTCGCTACAAAGCTCATAGCCATTGCAGAAGCCTTACGTTCGCAGTCGGCGTGATCCTTTAAGAATTCATCAAAATCAGATATTACTGCATCCACCCATTCTTTTTTGCTGGGCACTAAAATATCCAGGTTTAATTTCATTGTAAAATATTTTGAAGGCAGAATCAACTGCACTGTCTAGAAATTTAAGTATTTCTACTTTAGAAATAAATCAGGAAATAGTCAGGTTTACTAGCTATTCAGCAGATATATAACGAACAATAGCAACAATAAACAAACAACAACTATAGCCAAAATCTTAAAAAATTGATTTTTTTGCTTTTGCATTCTGGCCCTTTTCCGGGCTTTTCTTAATTCTTTTGACATAACAAAGTGGTTTTACTTTTTCGATAAACAATACAGAGCACAATTATACGCCATATTTAAAAAATTCCGTAATCAGATGATCAATTTTTATATCCTCTTTCTTTAAAGGTTGTTTTAAAACAATACCGGATTTAGTTTTACACCTGCTCAATGCAACATATGCCTGACCTGATTCAAAAGCTCCTCCTCGACTGAGATCTATAAAAACTTCATCAAAAGTTTTTCCCTGAGATTTGTGTATAGTTAATGCCCATGCCAATCTTAGTGGATACTGAGTAAATTCACCAACAGACTTACTCTTTATTGTTTTGCGGTCTGATGATAATTCATACTCAAGCATATCCCATTTAATTTTTTTTACTTCTACGCAATCGGCTACCTTGCTATCTCTTATATCTACCAGTATATATTCATCAGTAATTTCTCTCACTTTGCCAAGACTTCCATTTACAAAACGAAATTCAGGGTCATTACGTAAAAAAATCACTTGAGCTCCAGGCTTCAACATCAAGACATTATCAGCTGGATAAGCTGAGGGTGAAAATTTCCCCTTAATTTCAGCCGTTATGGCAGTGGGTGGGCCATCTAAAAGATTCAATTGGTGTTGGTTAATGTAGTCTACGGTAGCGTTTCTGCCAGCCAGCGTGATACAATATTCGGGGCAAATAAAGTCCGGATCAACACACTCATTGATAGCGTCTAGATCATCCTGATCAAAGGTATGATTTCGAAACCGTCCCAATAATCCAATGAGTTCCGGATCCCGCTGTCGGAAAACTTCATTGAGTTCATAAATATCTAATCCCACATATTGAAATGCATGAGCAGAAAAAAAATATGGACTATCGTATTCCGATTGAAAATACATCAGTTCTTCAGTGCTCCTCACAACTGGCGGCAATTGGAATAAATCACCAAAGAAAACCATTTTTACACCACCGAATGGCTCTTCCGATTTTCTTACATTTTTTAAAAAATAATCTATCGCATCAATTAGGTCAGCCCTAACCATAGAAATCTCATCAATAATAATGGTATCGAGCTTTTTAATCAACCTCTTATTTTTCCAAATCTTAAAATCCCCATGCTGTAAAAGACGTGGTGGAAAACCAAAAAAAGAGTGAATAGTCTGGCCTCCTATATTCAATGCAGCTACACCAGTTGGAGCTAAACATATGGATTTTTGTTCTGTAGAGTCTCGAAAAAGCTTAAGCAGCGTCGATTTTCCGGTGCCGGCTGAACCTGTAATAAAAATGGGATTAGTACGATCACTGTTCAGCAGATCAAGTGCCTCCTGAAATTCATTAGTAAGAATAAGTGTCTCTTCGGCTGCCATTGGTTATTATCTATTCCGAACTGGTCGCACCAAATAAACAAAAACCGGAAAGTGATCACTATATCCACCAATATATTGCCCACCCGCAAAGCTCCTGAATGGATAGCCTGCAAATCGTCCTGTTCGCTGAACCAATCTTCTTTCGTTATAGATTTCTGCTTTGTAATAGCGCCATCCTTCATCCCTTTCTTTTACTAAGCCATATGACAAAATGATCTGATCAAACAAACTCCAGGAATCTCTCCAGGCATTGGTTCCAAGACCCCTTCTGAAGGGTTCATAAAAAGGATTATACATATGATGGGGCTGCATTTTATTTTGATCACCTATTGCCATAAGCGTTTCTCTAATACTGTGATTGACAGGATCATCATTAAAGTCTCCCATAATGATCACCTTAGTCAACGGATCTTCCTTTTTCAGACTGTCGACAACCGCTCTGTTCAGCGAGGCACCAAAAACCCTTTTGTAGCGAGTAGCTTCTTCACCTCCTCTTCTACTCGGCCAATGATTGACCATGATGTGAATTTTTTCACCCATAAGTTTACCTGTCACTAAAAGCACATCACGCGTTCGCTCAAAACTTCCATCTTCCCTTTCCATAGCAAAAGGTATAGGTTTTGAAGATATATACTCAAATAAATCAGGATTGTAAAACAAAGCATTATCAATTCCCCTGAAGTCAGGAGAGTCATAATGAGCTATTTGGTAGTTCCGGTCTGCTAATTTCGGATGTGCAGCAAGGTCCTCTAAGACCAATCTGTTTTCCACCTCAGCTAATCCGACTACCGCAGCACCTACTGGAGAAAGTTCAGTGCCAAGAGATGAAATAACGTCAGCCAATTTGTCCAATTTATCCTGGTACTTTTCGGTAGTCCATCGATATCTGCCCTCAGGCGTATAATCCCTATCCATGATACCTGGGCTATTTATGGTATCAAATAGGTTTTCAACATTGTAAAAAGCAATGCATGCAACCTCAAACTGCTGTCTCTGTGCCTGAAGATCATTTACCGATAACAAACCAAATCCGGCAAAAAATACAGGTAAAACCAGCTTGAGAAATAACTTCTTCATATCCTTAATTTTCATTTAGATTTCAAATATAATGAAAAACAATATGAATAACAGTTACCATAGGTAAATTATTGATTAATTTTTGGGATTTGTCAACTACCCTATATGTTGAAAAAAAACAGAATCATTTTTTCATACGATAGTTCAGCGCAACTCAGTCTTCCATATTTATACTCTTATCTAAAAACTTGCAACAAAAAATATCTGGTAAATAGCAAATAAGATACAGTAAGTATTTCCCAAGGTATCTAGATAAAATTATATCTTTACATCAGGATATACTTTTATTATAACTACAAATATATCTCTAGGATGACAAAAAAAATGAAGGGGAAAATAATACTGATCAGCTTGTTATCACTCTTAACAACAATTGTCTTCAGTAAAGTGATTTCTTGGTGGATAATTATTCCATTGGGTTTGGTATTTGGTTATTGGTCGGACTTAAAGCCAATACAAGCTTTTTCAATTGGTTTCTTTTCAATTTTTGCTGCCTGGTTTCTGGAAGCTTATTGGATAAATGAAATGAATCAATCTATCTTATCTCAAAAGATAGGTCAAGTAATGGTTGGAATAAATCCATTGGGTTTGTTATTGATGACAGGAGCTTTAGGAGGTTTAGGAGGTGGTTTGTCATTCGGATTTGGGGCATCGGTTCGAGCAACTTTTAAATTAACTGTTGATGATGAATCCTGAAGAAATAGCAAAAAAAAGGGTCAAAAAGAAAAAGAAGTTTTATAAGAGCATCAGTGAGTATACAGTCACTACGGTCATTTTGTTGGTGGTAAATTTATTGACTTCACCACGTTTTATGTGGAGTCTTATACCTATCTCAATTTTTGCAGTACTGATTTTAATTGACTTTTTTAAACTATACGGTCCATTAAAAAAAGATGAGGCTTGGGAATATAAGGAATACCAAAAGGAACTAAAAAAAATAAAACCTGAGGAAGGTTTCAATGAGGGCAAACCATTTGATTTAAAAGAACTGGAAAAAGAAAAAGAAAAAAGAAAAAACTGGGATGAAAGAGACCTTGTTTAAAAATCGGTTTACTAATTTAGGCCTTAGGTTCCGGAGTTTAGTTTTTACAGCTTTTCTTTGTCTGTGTTTTTTCTTTTTGTACATTGGAAATATTGAAGCCCAGCGCCCCCTCGATTCCCAAACGGAAGATCTACTTGAATCCCTAATCGAGTCATTTGTAGAAAATACTGAGTCGGAAGATTTTGATTTTACCAATTTATTTGAAAGACTGGAACGATTTTTCTACTATCCAGTGGACATCAACATTGCTACTGAAGGGGATTTGCTAGATATGCTTATTTTTTCAGACCTTCAGATAGTTAACTTAATCTCCTATCGTGAGGAATACGGTGATTTCATTGACGTAAGGGAACTACAAGCAGTGCCCGGATTTGAAACTGATTTCATTAGACTATTGCTTCCATTTATTAGAGTAACAAGTGATGGCTTGCGCTATCAGCGATCAATATGGGAAATGTTGACAAGTGGCCGCACCGAATGGTTTGGACGAGTGGAACGCACATTGGAAGAAAAAAGAGGATACACTCCGGGGGAAGCTGGACAAAGCAGGTATTTAGGCAATCCATGGCGATATTATACCCGTTTCAGGCATCAGCATCAAAATGTCTTGAGTATTGGAATAACGGCAGAAAAAGATCCCGGAGAACCTTTTTTTAAAGACGTCAACCAATATGGATTTGATTTTTATTCAGCTCATTTTTATCTAAGGGATCAATCTCGTTTTTTAAGAGATCTGGCTATTGGGGATTATCATGTTAGTTTAGGTCAAGGGTTAATCATGCATTCAGGCTTTGGAAGGGGAAAAAGTGCATTTGTTACCAACATCAGCCGAGGAGGCAGACCCATTAGACCACATACATCAGCTGCTGAATTTGGATTTAATAGAGGAATTGCTGCCCATCTCCATATAAGGAATTTTCAATTTATAGCATTTGCATCTTCCCTAATGGTGGATGGTTCAGTGAGAGAAGAAGAAGCAGATGATTTGGCAGGGGATAATATCAGCAGATTCTTTACATCAATTCAACAATCGGGATTACACAGGACCCCAACTGAAATAGCCAATAAAAATTCAATACGACACAGCAGTGGAGGTATTTCTGTAAAGCGTAGTTTCAATAGATTACAGGTAGGATTAAATGCTGTTTACAACCATTTCGATATCCCACAAAACCGCCAAATACGACCCTACAATCAATTCTATTTTTCAGGAACTGATTTATTGAATGTCAGTATGGAGTACCGCTATATTCACAGAAACATGAATTTTTTTGGCGAAACTGCTTTGTCGGACAATGGAGGGTTTGCCACTATAAATGGCTTATTGATGGGCTTACACAGGTATGTATCACTTGCGCTACTCTACCGAAACCTCGGTGTAAAATATCAGGCTATTTATCCCAATGTATTTGGTGAAAACAGTGCCGGCAACAATGAAGAAGGTTTTTATGCAGGGATTGAAATACGACCATCTAGAGGTTTAACCATCAGTGGGTATTTTGATTTCTGGAATCATCCCTGGCTTAGATTCAGGACAGACGGTCCGGCAGTGGGAAATGAGTTTTTTTTAAGGGTGCAGTACAGCATCAGAAGAAAAATGAATTTTTATATTCAATACCGTTACAAACAACGCGAACAAAACAAGACTGAAGACCTCGCCATAAGAAACCTCTATGAGGAAAGCCGAGAAAACCTGAGATTACAGTTGGCGATCAACGCAAGCCCCTCTATTGAGTTGAGAAGTAGAATAGAAAATGTCTGGTATTCATTTGACAATCTTAATGAAACGGGATTTCTCATATATCAGGATATTTTATACAGGCCTTCAGGAAGTCCATTTTCATTTACAGGCAGATTAAGCTTTTTCGATACAGAAAGTTTTAACAGCAGAATTTTTGCTTATGAAAATGATCTCTTATACAGCTTTAGTATCCCTCCTTTTAGTGATCGTGGTTATCGTTACTACATCAACTTGCGGTATCGATTAAGCAGAACAACCACCCTTGAGGCAAGATTCTCTCAAACCAAGTACAGAAATAGAGAAACTATTGGAAGTGGGTTGGAAACAATTGAAGGTAATAGTAGAACAGATATAAAGATACAAACAAGAATGGTGTTTTAAAGAAATTTAAAAACACATCATAAATTCCAACAATTCGCTCCCTATGTCTACTTAATATTAGTAAAAATAAACTATACTTTTCAACAAGGAGGAAGCTTTTTTAGGTTTTTCATTAAATTTATTTTATACTTTCATTTTGTTTAAAAAATAAATTATTGGTAAAATTAAGCGTCAAAATTAAATTTAAATTAAAGTAGCTTACACTATTTATCAAGGAGATATCAATGATATTAAAATCATGATCCCTTAATTTTTTTTGAAGCATGTGCTTTTTTATATAAAATTAAAAGGAGGCAATCAGGTATCCCAATTATTAAATCTTCAAGACTTATTTCCAAAGACAAAAATCAATTTATTCATAAAATTTAATGATCTTGGGTTTACATGATTAAATTTTCATATATTCACTTACAGTATTTATTTATGACAACAAAATAAATTGTGAGACTAAGAAATCCTAATATTGAAGATCGGATTAGAGATTTTAACCATTCAAAACATTATTATTAAGCTTAAAAAAATTAAATATGAGAAACATGATTCATTTAGATGATTATCCAACTGGTCCTCCGGCAGACATCAAAAAAAGGGATATACAGAAAGAAACAAAAAAGCTAACGAAGGAAATAGGAAGACTTCAGAAGTTACTTTATGCTGACAGAAGATATGCTATTCTTGTCATATTTCAGGGATTGGACGCAACAGGAAAAGACAGCAGTACACGTTCCGTTTTTCATTACTGCAGTCCTATGGCGACTTGGGCTTACGGATTTGTCAAGCCTACCAAAATAGAAATGGATCACGATTTTCTATGGAGAGTGCATAAAGTAGCCCCAAGAAAAGGAAAAATCAGAATTTTCAATCGGTCTCACTACGAAGATATTTTGATCCAACGTGTAGAAAAGTGGATTGATATCGAGCGCGTTGAAATGAGGATGAATGCTATAAATGCATTTGAAAAATTATTGAGAGACGACAACAATACCTTGATTTTAAAATTTTATATGCATATTTCCAAAGAGCGTCAGGGGGAGAAACTGCAGCGAAGAATAGATGACCCGTCAAGGAGATGGAAACACGACGACTCTGATTGGATAGTGAGAGAAAAATGGGATGATTACATGGATGCGTACCACTATATATTGAACAATAGCGATATTCCATGGATGATTGCACCTTGTGATAAGAAATGGTATCGAAATTACTTTATTGCAAAGAAAGTCTGCGAAGCTATGGAAAACTTAGATTTGAGAATCCCTAAAATTTTTTCTATCGGTAATGGATAAAGTACGAGTTGATAAATGGTTGTGGAGTGTAAGGATATTAAAAACAAGGTCTCTGGCAACAAAATTTTGTAAAGAGGGAAAAGTAAGTAAGGAAGACCAAAAATTAAAGCCCTCCTCCACCGTTAGTATTGGTGATAAAATTGAATTAAAGAAAGATGGGTTTTCATTGGTATTCAAGGTAGTTAAGCTTTTAGAAAAAAGAGTGGGTGCGCCTTTAGCCGTTGAATGCTACACTGATTTAACAACTGCTGAGGAATATCAAAAATACGAGAGTTGGTTCAATTATAAAAAAAAGGCTGAATACAGAGAAAAAGGAAGGGGAAGACCTACCAAAAAGGAAAGACGGGAAATTGAAAAGTTTAAAGGTGGTATTGATTCAGTATAAGACAATAATTTATTGGTCATTTTTTTACAACTTACTCATTGGCTAAACGTTAATATTTTTACATTTGCAGCCTGTTTAAAGTTGCGCTTATTCAATCATTTTTAAATATATAAAACAATGAAACAATTAAAGTTTTTCCTCATGCCATTAGTTTTCTTAATGACTATGGCCTTAGTTTTTTCTGCTTGCGGTGGTAGTGAAGGTAAATCAGATGAAGAAAAAATGGACCATTTACTCGATTTGCAAGATGATGTAATTCGCGTCCATGACGATGTAATGCCTTTGACAGCAAACATCAACAGAGCAAGACAAAAAATAATGGATTACTATCAGGAGCATCACGAAGGAATGGATGAAGAGTTGGAAAACCGGATGGGAGTAATCCTTCAGAGATTAAATGACGCCCATGATGATATGTTCGATTGGATGGGAGACTGGGCTGATTCTGATCAGTCAGCAATGGAATATGATGAAGCCATTAAATATTACGATATTGAAATGAAAAGGATAAAGCAGGTAGCTGAAGATATGAGAAGTAGCGTGAATGACGCAGAAGAATTAATAGAAGAACTAGGCTTAAATTAAAAGCGGTCCGGAATGACACTTAAGAACATTTTTATTTTTTTAATGCTTACAGGACTGGCAGTTTTTTATTCCTGCCAGTCCTCAGAGCCAAGGGAACTACCCTATTTAGGTTTTCCTCAAATAATAGACGGTGATACTTTTCCCCATCAAATCCCTGATTTTGAATTCATGAATCAGGATAGTCAAATGGTAACTAATGAAACCTTCGGTAATGCTGTTTATGTTGCCGATTTCTTTTTTACATCATGTCCTACTATCTGTCCTCAATTGACAAGATCAATGCTTAGAATGCACGATTATTTTGAAGGGAGGGACGATGTGTTGTTTTTGTCCCATACCATAGATGTGAGGCGTGATAGTGTACCCCGTCTTAGACGTTATGCCGAAAATATTGGGGTTACAACAGATAGGTGGCACTTTGTTACAGGTGATGTTAATGATATTTATAGCATTGCGGATGACTACATGAGCATAGCTATAGAAGATCCTGATGCTCCCGGAGGATTTGATCACAGCGGTTGGCTTATTCTAATCGACCAAAACCGTCACATCAGAAGTTATTGCGATGGGACTGATGACAAGGAAGTTGACCGCCTTATTCAGGACATCAAAATACTCCTCAATGAAACCTAGGTTTCTCCTGAGCCTCCTGATTGGCATATTAATAACAGCTTATATTTATTCCTTGTCTTCTTGTGATTACAATCCACACAGACAAGGACAATGGTTGTATGGTCAGCATTGTCAAAGCTGTCACATGGCTGATGGTAAAGGTTTGGGAGAATTGATACCATCTTTAAATTCATCTCACTGGCTGACAAGCGAGAATATCTACTCAGTAGCTTGTTTGATTCGTTTTGGAATCAAAAAACCTGACCCTTTTGACTCTACTATTATCACCTACCCTATGCCACCACTTTACGATTTATCAGAGGCAGAGATAACCAATATCTTAAACTATATTGGGAATCATTTTGGGAACTCTGCAGCTTATATTAACCCTATAAAACTTAAAGAGACACTTTCCAATTGCCCCAATGAAGAGTCAAGGAAGTGGTAAGGTTTTGTAAAACTTCATTTGTTAAAATAGGTTTTTCTAAAACTTTAACTTATATTTGTACATTAATACTATTGACACCTTAAATATTCAAAAATTAACTAACAATGAGAAAAGCTTTAAAGTATACTGTAGTCTTCACGATTGTAGCTCTTAGTGTCTTTTCTTATTTTTATGTCAATGACATAAAAACTCACTCTCACTTACCTAATCTTACTCAAATAGAAATGTCTACAAACCATTATAATAGTGAAGAAAGTGACCGCAATATGCTCCCTGAATCAAAGGTTGTCAAATTCTTTGTCGATAAGGTCACGCTTCTGTTAAGTCCCGTTTTTAATCAAAATTAATCTATCCTTTCAGGAAGTTTTTGCCCCCATCCATTTAAAAAATCTGCAATACTCATTCTCCTTTTTCCTTGTAATTGCACTAACTTACAATCTAGCCACTTATCAGAAGTGCCAATAAATAAAAAGGTTTTCCCATCAGAATGAATTCTCCCAGGTTCAGATTTAATACCATTTATTCCAGCATTCAACTCTGCTTCAAAAATCTTAAATTCCATTCCACCAAATTGAGTGAAAGCCCCAGGATAGGGACTAAGACCACGTATTTTATTATAAACTTTCTCACCAGATAAATCCCATTCCAATTCACAAAATTCTTTATTCAATTTAGGTGCATGACTTGCTTGGGTATGATCCTGAGGGAGAGGATTTATCTTGCCACTTTTCCAATCCTTAATACAGCTTACCAAAAAAGGACCACCCTGCTTTGCCATTCGATCGTGTAATTGACCTGCTGTCTCATTGGGTAATATTTTTATTGTCTTTTTACATAATAAATCGCCCGTATCTATTTTTTCATCTAATTTAAAAACAGTCATGCCAGTCACTTTTTCACCCTTGATAATAGCGTGATTAATCGGAGCTGCTCCCCTATAAGCAGGGAGGAGAGAGGCATGAAGATTAATTGTACCCAATTCAGGCATATCCCAAACCAAT
The DNA here is from genome assembly GCA_007693915.1 of Saprospirales bacterium. Lineage (GTDB taxonomy): Bacteria > Bacteroidota > Bacteroidia > Chitinophagales > Saprospiraceae > PWJY01. The sequence continues at coordinate 35,908 of RECS01000085.1, forward strand.
TTTGGCAACATTCTAAATGCAACCACAACAAATAAATCAGCATCAATTTCTTTTAACTGATTAATAAACTCTAACGATTTTAGTCTGGTAGGTTGAATAATGTTAAGACCATTTATCTCAGCATACTTTTTTACAGGTGAAGTGATCAATTGTTTTCTTCCTCTACCTCCCCTTTTATCCGGGGCTGTAACCACTGCAGCAACTTCATAGTTATTATTTAAACTCTCCAAGGAGGGAACTGCAAAACCAGAGGTACCAAAAAATATTATTTTCATTAGTCCGGGGATTAAAATTATTCTGAATACTGGTGGAGTAATATTCTAACCATTAAATTGACCACCAAACAATTAGCTAATTAAGTAGAATATAACCAATCAAAATTGATTAGGCCACTGCTTAATGAATAAGACCAAACAACCATTAATTTGCAGATCAATCAATATCTCTCTCTCGCGGATATACATTATCAAAAGGATTGACATCGGCAAGTCTGCTACTTTCATCAATTACAATTCTCGAGACCTGTTCAGGAGGAAATGGAAGGGTAAGTTCGTACATTGGATTGGTCCATCTCCAGGGCTCCATAAGCATAAATTCCATTCCACTGTCGTATTCTTTATGACCATGCATAATGACCAATGGTATATTCAAGAAATAAGGAGCCCCATCAACATAAACTGTGAGGTCAATTGGCATTGGCATGGTGCCCTTATTAACCAGGATTACAGAAGTAGTTCCATCAGGGTTACCAAAAACCGTATCTATACCGTAATCTATGGTATTGGTGGTATTCACCCATTGATTTTGGTACCACTTTAGATCCATCCCGGATACAATTTCAGCCAAGCGGAAGAAATCATCCGGTGTAGGATGTTTTAGTTTCCATCTATCGTAAAATTCAAGCAGTAATTCGTCAAATTTTTCCTGACCAATTATATAGGATAATTGCACCAACATTATCGAGGCTTTGGTATAAGTTGCCATCCAGTAGGCAGCATTGGTTACATAGTGATCTGCGAAGGTGCTCATTGGTTCTTCTCTCCCCTCTCTGGTGAAATTGACATAACTGGCAATTCGAGAACTATGTGGATTAGATTGATGCTGTCTTCTTGGCAAAAGGTTAAGACCTGCGAGATGATTCATAGTTTCATTAGTCATATATGTTGTAAAACCTTCATCCATATACGGGTATATAGTTTCATTGGTTGCCAGCATAAGATAATACCACATGTGTATCAATTCGTGAACGGTCACCCCAACCAGACTTTCAAGAGGCCGTTTACCTGTAATCAATGTGCCCATAGGATATTCCATACCACCATCCCCACCTTGTATAACAACAAATTCAGGATAAATATAATCACCGCATCGGGATGCAATATAAGTCAATGCCTCATCTACAATAAGCGGTAGTCGTTCCCAATTTGGGTCTGTCAATTCTTCAGATAGGTAGAAAAATCGAAGGAGAGGGCCGTGTTCACTTTGATGTGTAAAATGGGTATAAGCTGTATCGGCAGCCCACATAAAGTCATGCACATTTTCGGCGTAAAAATGCCATCTTAATTTGCCATCCTCGCTAACAATCACCGAGTCTGCATAATCAGTGTAACCATGTCCAACTTCCTGAGGGTTTTGTAAAACTCCACCGGCTGCAACAGTATATGCGGAGTCAATGTTAATCACCACATCATAAGAGCCAAATATACCATGAAACTCTCTGCCAACATATGGATGAGCATGCCATCCTTGATGGTCGTATTGAGCAATTTTTGGATACCATTGAGCCATCGAATACGCTACCCCTTCGGCACTGCTTCTACCTGTTCTTCTGATTTGTAATGGAACTTGAGATTGATAAACCAAGTTAAAAACGGCAGTATCACCGGGATTGATCAAATATGGTATAAACACATCCATTATAGTTTCCGTTATTTGGAACTCAGCCGGCACCCCATCCATAGTTATAGACTCAATTTCATGATAACCTACCTCATTGGGTCTAAGCATACTTATCCGATTGCGTAATCGTTGGTCGGGATCAGTTATGTTTGCAGACCTCAAATCCATCATGCTCCCAGGTTGGAAGGCATTATAATACAAATGAAAATAAACGCGATCAAGTTGATCAGGTGAATGATTGATTAATTTAACCTGCTGGACACCTTTGAATTGATGTTTTATCACATCAAAATCAACCTCAATTTCGTAAATAACTTCCAGTTGCCAGTAACCAGATCTTGATGAAAATAGATTAGATATAGAGGTAAGAAAAAAGAAAAAACTTAAAATAAAAACGAGAGATTGCTTCATGTATAATTTTTTATTTAAAGCTAAAAACGTTACTATATATAAAATTGGTACACCAGCGACCAATATGTGTTAAAATAATATTTAAAAATCCTAAGATGGGATTGACAACCAATCAATACCCTCTTATAATAATGATCATTCTGTTGTATAAAAAAAGAGGCAGTTAATTACCTCTTTATTTTGAATTTTCGTCAAATTAATTGACTACCTGTAAATCAAAAAACATGAAAAACCTATCTAGTAGCCTACCCACGTATGCTAAACGATGCCTGGGACAAATAAAACATTAACTCATGTTTTTGAAAACATCAATTACTTCACGTACATGTCCTGCAGAATTGTGCATAAGTTGCATTTCTCCTTCATTCAAATCCAATTCAATTATTTCTTTGATCCCTTCTTTTCCTAATTTTACAGGAACACCGATAAATAGATCACCCAGACCATACTGCCCATTTAATTTAGCACAACATGGGAAGATTCTATTTTCATCTTTCACAATACACTCAACCATCTGAGCAGCTCCGGCTCCAGGTGCATACCATGCAGAAGTACCCATTAACTGAACAAGTTCACCTCCACCTTTTTTGGTTCTTTCGATAATCTGATCAAGAACTTTCAGGTCAATTAACTCAGTTACAGGAATGCCAGAGACAGTAGTATATCTTGGAAGAGGAACCATAGTGTCACCATGTCCACCTAATAATATAGCTTGAATATCTTTTGGTGAGACTTTCAATGCTTCAGATAAAAAAGCACGATATCTGGCTGTATCGAGAATTCCTGCCATTCCAAAAACTCTGCTACTATCTAAGCCAGCGGCCTCAAAAGCAGCATACGTCATTACATCAAGCGGGTTGGATACAACAATAATGATTGGGTTATCTGAATATTGCAGAACACTCTTAGTGACCTCAGTAACGATTCCGGCATTAGTTGAAATTAAATCATCTCTAGACATACCGGGTTTTCTCGGTATTCCTGCTGTAATCACAACGATATCAGAACCTGCTGTATCTTCATAATTGTCCGTGCCACGACAGAAAGTAGAAGAATAATTGATAGGAGCTTGTTCCCAGGTATCGAGGGCTTTTCCTTTGGCAAAATCACCTTTAATATCCAATAATACTACCTCCTTGACAACATCCCCCATGGACAACACATTTGCAACTGTGGCACCAACATTTCCGGCACCTACCACTGTTATTTTACTCATAATTTGATTTTTAGTTATATGCTGCAAAAGTATAAAAAAGGTGGAGTATTTCACAGCTATAAGACATTAAAAGATTCTTAATGTAAACTATTCTCAAAAAAATCGTGTATTTAATTATATATTTACGTGTTCATTAAATTTATAGAGATCAATGTATTTTAAAGTAGCATTAATTTTAATCGGTTTATCGCAATTTTTTCAGATTTCACTTTTTGCCCAAGAAATCCACAATCCCCATTTTTGTGGTTTTCACGCAGGTGAAAAAGATATCGAAAGACTTGTTGCCAATCTTGAATATGCTGAATCTGTAGAGTTTCACAGATCAAATGAAATATTTTACGTTCCGTTAAAATTTCATTTGATCGCTCGTTCGGATGGAACCGGTCGCTTGAATGAGAATAGTGCACTTAATCAAATTTGCATTCTCAATCAGAATTTTGCCCCCCATAATATTCAATTTTTTCTTAAGGATAAAAGTTTTAATTACATCAACAGTAATGCCGCCTTTAACAATCCGTCTAACTCACCCTCAACTTTAAACAACAATAGAGATTCTAGGGCATTAAACGTATATTGGGCCGACGAAACCATACCTGGTGAAAATGTACTTGGGTATTATGATACTCAATGGGATTGGGTTGTTGTAAGGAATAATCAAATTAATTCCCATTTTACTTTAAGTCATGAGATAGGTCACTTTTTTAGTTTAATGCATACCTTTTTCGGTTGGGAAACTCAACCATGGGAAGAGGACCTTCATGGCAATCCCGTAACTCAAACATTTGCTCCTGCGCCTTGGGCACAAATTAGAGTAGAGTTGGTAGACGGCAGCAATTGTGGAATTTCAGCAGACAGGATTTGTGACACCCCTCCTGACTATGGATTTGGAAGTTTTTTGGGAGGCTGCTCACCATTTACACTGGAGGTATTTGACAGAAATAACGATCTAATAGAACCCATGCAGAATAATTACATGAGTTATTTTTTCAACTGCCCTGAATATGAATTTACACCAATGCAGGAAGCTGCCATGAGAGCAGACTTTAGCTCTCCTGCAAGAAATTACCTAAGGAATGGCTTTGGAATCCCTGAAACAGATGAAATAACAGAAGTACCCCAAACGATATACCCTACTCATAATGGGACATCCGATTATTTTGATGAAGTCCCTTTAATGTGGGATGAAGTAACAGGTGCTAGTTTTTACTTTGTAGAAGTTTCACCCTTACCTATTTTCGGTAACAATTCAATAATTCAGACTATAGTTTACGATACCGAATACACAATAAACGATTTGAATCCAAATACTACTTACCATTGGAGGGTAAAAGCAATGAACGAGACCTCCTTTTGTGCACCAATTAGCCAAAGATTTACCTTTAGAACAAGTGATATCAGAACTTCTGTTAGTAGTTTTCCTGAAAATTTAATTTCGTTTTCACTTCTGAAAAATCCATTAAGCACAGGAATGAAACCAACAATTGGTATTGAAAATAATCATGAATTTGCTGAATTTAAGTTTGAGGTATTTTCTATTAACGGCCAATTATTAAGCACGGAATCAGCTTCCTTAAGTTTAGGAAATCATAAATTTTCCTTAAATTACAACTTTAATACCACAGTAATGTACATTATTTCAATAACTTCGTAAAATTATCGAAAGGTTTTACCAGTAGTAATCAATTAAATTAAATGATCAGGTTTTTTATTTTTTTCCTTGGAATAATTCTATTCCAACATTTGTCGTTTTCACAAAATAATGAAAATCAGTTTATCCATTGTGGGACAGAACCCTATTTAAGTGAGGAGTTGATTTATTATCAGCAAAACTTAAACAATTATCGTTTTCTCTCAGACGATACATTGTATATCCCGATAAAAGTACATATACTTGGGACAGATGAAGGATCTGGATATGCAAGTGAATCCTTGGTTAGAAATGCATTTTGTGGTTTAAACCAAAGCTTTGAGCAAGTCAATGTTCAATTTTATCTTGTAGGGGATTTTAATTACATCAATAACAGTGGATGGTATGAGCATGAAAACTTCGCACCGGGAAGAAACATGATTCAAACAAATAATGTACCGGGTGTTTTGAATTCATACGTAGTACGGACCGCTGCCGGAGCTTGTGGTTACTATGCAAGAGGTGTTGATGGTGTGGTTTTAGCAATAAACTGCATTGGATCAAATAGCCAAACATGGGCTCATGAGCTTGGTCATCAACTAACGCTACCTCATACGTTTTTAGGATGGGAAGGTACTATTTATGACCCTAGCGAACCCACTCCTGAAAGTATAAGGTTCGGTAATGCTTGGAGGCAAGTAGAGAGATGGGATGGTGAAAACTGTCGTCATGCCGGTGATGGGTTTTGTGATACTCCACCGGATTATTTAAGCTATCGTTGGGGTTGTTCTCCAAATAACCCTTTAGGCATCATAATAAAGGACCCATTAGGCATTGAAGGAAATGTAGATGGAACTAACATTATGTCTTATGCATCAGATGTTTGTGTGTCCAACTTTTCGGATGAACAGATTCAGGCTATGAGAATGAATTTGCTTTTGGATAGATTTAATTTAGTTGAATTTGAAAATCAGTTTGGTAAAATTGACACTACCTTAAACGTTATATCACCTCAACCCAATCAGGATATACAGTTTGATAATGCAGTAATTCAATGGAATTCATTGCCAGGAGCCACCGAATATTTGGTTCAAATAAGTGCTTTACCAGTTTTTACCAGTCCTATATTTAATCAAATCGTCTCAGACACATCCATCGTCCTAAACAATTTGATCAAAGACCGAATTCATTATTTAAGAATTCAACCCATGTCGCCATTAAATACCTGTGAACCTTTCATTGAGAGAATTCAATTTTTTGCTACTCAAATCACATCAATCAATTTTGTAGGAGAAAATAACTTCAAGATAGATTTTCAGAATCTTATTTCAGTCAGTCAACCCATAGATTTAAGATTCAGCGGTGAATCTCCTAAAGAGCTGAAAGTTTCATTAATAAACATGAGCGGTCAATTTTTGTGGAACCGTAAGGAACATTTTGTACCAGGTCAGAGTTACCAAATAGAAACGATTGGTTTTCCTCCTGGGATTTACCTGCTTAAAGCTCAAAATTCAAAGGGTAACTACATTACTAAAGAAATCCTAATACAGTAAGGTAGTATGATTATTAAAAAATTTATCCTTTTATCCATTTTTTTACTGAGTATTTTTCTTTTGAATAATGCGACAGCTCAAATACAATTGAACGGAGGTTATAACAACCTTGCTTTAGAATTAAATGGAAATTCAAACACTGAAATTATTAATGAAGACCTTACAGGTTGGTCGGTAGAAGCTGCTTATTGGTTCAGATTAAAAGATTTTCGCGTTGAATTCTATCCAGGAATTGGATACAGTTCTCTAACCCTAGACAATAGTTCACCTTTTGATGAGTATGAATTAAACCTCACCCACCTTTTCTGGGGTACAAGGGTTTATCCATTTACTTTTGAAGATGATTGTATGTGTCCAACTTTCAATAAACAAAGTGGTTTTTTTGAAGATGGATTTTTCATCTCCTTCACTCCACATTTTATCTTTTCAGAGCAATTTACACGCTTTGACGCATTAGAAAAAGATCAAGTCAAATCAAATACTTATCTTCTAGATTTTGGCGTTGGTCTTGACCTTGGCGTTTCTGAATTTTTAACAATTACCCCGGAATTAAGATATCGTTTAAGTGGTGATTTTGACTCTAGCTTGTCCAGTATTGATGATAATCCCAATTATTGGGATTCCAATGTGAGTGGATGGTATTTTGGTCTGGGTATTGGAATCCGATGGCAAAACTAAACCTGATCAACTTTTGGAGGCAAATCCACAATAAAAGTGCCAAATTAATAAGCCTGCACAAACTGAAACATTCAATGAGTGCTTTGTGCCGTGTTGTGGAACCTCAATAACAGCATCAAGCTCAACCAATGCTTCATTTGAAATCCCGCCTACTTCATTTCCAAACACCAAAGCGTATTTTTTCTCATTATCAACCTGAAAATCATGCAACATTACAGATCGATCTGTTTGCTCAATTCCGACAACTTCATAAGTCTCATTTTTAAGTTTATTTACAACAGAAACTATACAATCATGATATTCCCAGCTCACTGATTGATCAGCACCTATAGCCGTTTTCAATATTTCTCGGTGTGGAGGCACTAAAGTAATGCCAACTAGATAAATCTTCTCAATCTTAAATGCATCTGCTGTTCGAAAAATACTACCAACATTCAGACCTGATCTGATATTGTCGAGAATCAAAACTACAGGAATCTTTGGAGAAACCTTATACTCTTCTATAGAAGGGCGATTTAATTCTTCTAAGCTTAATTTTTTCATAGACAAAAAAAAGACCCGAAATGAATTCCGGGTCTTTAGTTATTTAGTTTAATTTTAATTTAAACCTCTTCTTTCTAAAAGAGGCTGGATATTAGGTTCACTCCCTCGGAAACGAACATAAAGTTCCATTGGATCAACGGTACCTCCGGTAGAGAGGATGTGTTCGCGGAAAGAATCTCCTGTTGCCCTGTCAAAAAGACCTCTATCTTTGAAAACTGAAAATGCATCAGCATCCAAGACTTCAGACCAAATGTAGCTGTAATAATTAGCTGAATAACCACCGCTAAATATATGCTGGAAGTGGGTACTTGCATGTCTGTATGGAATAGCATTAGGCTTCTGAATATCAGCAGCAACGCGTGCCTCAAGCTCTGGAATAGATTTAGTCAAGGGTTCCGATCTGTGGTAATATGCATTGTCAAGAAATGAAGATGCCAAATACTCGACAGTTCTGAATCCTGTTCCATATACGGCACTGGCCTCCATTCTGTTAATTAAATCATCAGGGATCAATTCACCTGTTTCGTAGTGAAAAGCAAATAGTTCCAACACTTCTCTTTGGGTAACCCAATTCTCTAAGATTTGCGATGGAAGCTCTACAAAATCTCGTGAAACGGAAGTACCTGCCTGAGAGCGGTGTCTGACATCAGACATCAATCCATGTAAAGCATGCCCCATTTCGTGATAAAGGGTTTGTACTTCTCTCAAACTGAAAAGAGCAGGTTGATCATCTGAAGCTGGAGAAAAGTTACAAACTATAGTAACAATTGGGTGAACTCTGTTTCCATCTTCATCAACAGATTGTGTTCTGAAACTGCTCATCCAGGCACCAGACCGCTTACTTGCTCTTGGGAATAAGTCCATATAAAATATACCTAATAAACTACCATCTTCTTCAAGTACCTTAAACACCTCAACTTCTTCATGATGAACAGGTACACCTTCTAATTTTTCAAATTGAATACCCCAAAGCCTTTCCAGCAATTCAAACATACCATTTACCACATTATTCGCTTCAAAATAAGGTCTCAGCAATCCGTCATCCAGATCAAATTTAGCCAATCTGACTTTTTCAGCATAATAGCGCCAATCCCATGCTTCAGGCTCGAAATCATGCCCCTCTTCAGCAATCATATCGCGAATCATTTGTTTTTCCTCTAAAGCTACTCTAAGAGCGGGTGTCCATAACTGCTCCAAGAGATCAACTACTGTCTCTCTATTTTTAGCCATCCCTTCTTCAAGTACAAAGTCAGCATAGGTCTCATATCCAAGTAAATTTGCTCTCTCTAGTCTTAGGTTAGTAATTTCAGTAAGAATTTTCTTATTGTCAAACTCATTGTCATTATTGCCTCTGTTAATGTAGCCAAGCAACATCTTTTTCCTCAAATCACGATTTTCAGCATAAGTAAGAAATGGTTTTGCACTAGGAGGATGCAGCGTAAAGATCCATTTTCCATCCATATCGTTTTCCCGTGCAACTCTTGCAGCAGTGGATACATTTGCAGAAGGAATACCTGCAAGATCTTCCTCTTTATCAATAACTAACTTCCATTCATTCACATCAGCAAGTACATTATCTCCAAATTGTAAAGTAAGAGTGGACAATTTACTATTTATTTCCCTAAAACGTTCTCTTGATTCACCGGTTAAATTAGCTCCACCACGGACAAATCCTCTATAAGAATCTTCCAGCAATTTCATTTGATCAAAATCGAGATCAAGATCATCTCTCTTCTCGTAAAGAATTTTTATTCTTTCAAAAAGTTCTTCATTAAGACTAATGTCATCAGAATTTGAACTTACCAATGGGGCAACCTCCTGAGCTATGGCCTGAATTTTATCGTTAGTATTAGCACTGGACAGGTTGTAAAAAACAAGCAAAACTCTGCTTAAATCAGCACCACTTTTGTCTAATGCTAAGAGCGTATTTTCAAAAGTAGGTTCATCTTCATTGTCTATAATTTCCTGGATTACTTGCTGTTGCCTTGCTATTCCTTCCTTAACAGCAGGCAAAAAATGACTTTCTTCAATTATATCAAATGGAACCAGACCGTACTCGGTATCAAATGGAGCTAATAAAGGATTGTCATCCAATGATGTCTCAGTTTTTTCCGCTGTAGTACAAGCCATAAAAAGTATTAATGTTAAATAAAATAAGTTTTTCATGTGGTTGGTTTTTAAATTCGACCGCAAAGATAATAAAAATCAGTGAATTAGCTAAGCTTTTAGCAATTTGAAAACAAATCGAAAAAAGTAAAAAAAAATCAGGAGTTACCAGACCCTTTAGCAAGGGTAAAGCCAAAGGTAGAACCAACACCTTTTGTACTTCGAACTGTTATTGTTTGCTTATGAGCCTCAATGATGTGTTTTACAATGGACAAACCTAAACCAGATCCTCCTTGATTTCTGGATCGACTTTTATCAACCCTGTAAAATCTATCAAAAACATGATTTAGGTGTTTGTCATTTATCCCAATACCATTATCCGCAACCTCAACTAAAATATAGTCATTCATATCATAAAAACCAATCTTAGTTTTTCCACCGTCTCTTCCATATTTTATAGAATTGACCATTAGATTAGTTAGTACCTGACGTATATTCTCACGATCAGCCTCCACAATAAATCCCTTATCAGCACCTTCCTTAAAACACAACTCAATATTTTTAGCTTTAGCAGTCATTTCAAGATCCCCTATAGTCTCTATAACCAGACCCTTGATGTCAAAATTTTGAATATCAAGAACCATGGTTTCGTTTTCTAAACGTGCAATGATCTCCAGGTCCTCAACTATTGTCTGCAAGCGTTCAACGTTATTGGCTGCCCTTTCCAAATATTCGTAATTGATATTTTTGTCTTCAAGACCTCCGTCCAGTAATGTATGAATATAGCCTTGAATACTGAATATTGGGGTTTTAAGCTCATGTGAAATATTACCCAAAAAATTTCTTCTATACTTTTCTAGGTTTTTAAGACTTTGGATTTCTTTACGTTGACTTTCCATCCACCTAGAGACTTCATCTTCAACCTTTTCTAATACGTTCTCACTCAATTTTATTTCTGTATCATCTTGGACAGCAACCTTGGATTTATGTATGATTTTATAGATTAATTTAACCTTTCGATAAATATATTTTTCAAGGAAAAATATATTTACAAAATAGCTGATTATACCAGTCAAGAAAATAATTGCCAAAAAAACAATCCAAGAAAATGGAGCTATTTGAGTGGCTATAATTATTAAGTAGCATACACCCGTGAGCAGTGAAGTGGATAGAGCAGATGCAACGGTAATTTGATGTGGTGTTAAATTTTTATACATATTTAATTAAAAGTCAAATTTATATCCTACTCCTTTTACGGTTTTAATGTACTTACTTCCTAGTTTCTCTCTTAATTTCCGAATATGTACATCTATCGTTCGGTTCCCCACAATAACATCCTTACCCCAGACCTTATGTAAAATTTCAGTACGTTTAAAAACTTTTCCTGGTTTGCTTGCCAAAAGATTGAGTAATTCGAACTCTTTTTTCGCTAATTCTCTCTTCTCACCATTTTGATAAACTACAAATTCTTCGCGATCAATGATTATATCACTTAAATGTAGTTTAGTGTCTTCATCTTTTTTTATTTCGTGATTAGCCCTCCTCAAAAGTGCTTTAATTCTACTGATAAAAACACCTGGCTTTATTGGTTTTGTAATATAATCATCACCACCAGATTCTAAAGCTGATATTTGCGTATAATCTTCATCTCTAGCTGTCAAAAATGCAATGATGGGTTGATGTCCTGTGTATTTCTTCCTAATTTCTTTACACAGCTTCATACCATCCATTTCTGGCATCATGATATCCAAAACAATAAGATCAGCTTCAAAACTAATTAGTTTTTCAAGTGCATTTTTTCCATCTAGCGCACACTCTACTTCATAGCCTTCCTTTTCTAGATTATACTTCAGAAATTCTAAAATATCTTCCTCATCATCAACTAATAGTAGTTTTGCTTTATTATTCATGTTTTTTTTATTCAAAGTTAATTGCGCATTAAGCCAAAGGGAAGGTAAAAGTCATTAATTCTATGTTAAGATATTTTAAAGCAATTGTGATCTAATATGACCAAATAAAAATACCTAATCTAACAACTTAATTTTATCATTACGTTTACGCAGGCTATCCGCAGCAGCATTCAATAGTTTTTGAAAATACTCAGGCTGATCACTTAAGCTTTCTAAAATTAAAAACAACTGCTCCTCCTCTATTCCATGCAACTCACAAATAACCCGATAGTGATCGGTTTTTACGCTATCAGCTAAACTGCCTGGCCATCCAGAAACAGCAGCTCTCGCCATTGAAACATCAGCTAACAACTCAATTAATTCCTCATCAGAAAATTTTTCAAGTAAAGGATCCACTGATTTCTGACAAGAATACAAAAAAATATAAAAGATCAATAAAGATAAAAAAACTAAGTATTTCAATGTTTTAAATTCAATTATAGATGTCTAAATGACTTTTCGGGTAAAAATATTTTATCAAACTAACTTTTGCAGCATCAAATGAACTCCAAAAATCACTTTCTGATTGTAAAATTGCTACACCAGAAGTTGGAATATTATCAGGTGTATTACCTCGCACTAATTGATCAACTAAATAAGTAAGTCCCGGATTGTGACCTACTAAAGCAACTGATTCTAAATTCTCCTCAATTCTTCTAATATGGTACATCAATTGATCTGTAGAGGCATGATAAAGCGCATCCATATACTGGATTTTTTCATTTTCTAAACCCCATTCATCAGAAAAGTATTTAACTGTTTGCTTGGTTCTTTTCGAACTGCTGCAAAGAATTATTTCTGGTGCTTCACATTCTCTGGAAATAAGTTTCGCCATTAAAGGTGCATCCCTCTGTCCCCTGTTATTCAGTGGTCTATTTATATCTAAAAGTTGGGAATTAGACCAACTCGATTTTGCATGTCTAATTACTATCAGTTTTTTCATTACCAATGGTTGAGTTATTGCTCAGAACAAGTACATCATAAATATCAGAATAACATTTCATCATAGTTAATCACGAACAATCTGAATTTGCATTGTTCTAGAAATTTGTTGATCACTTACAAATCTAAGGAAATAAGAACCTGATGGAAATTCATCAAAGTTAATCGGTTGCTTGCTCACCCCTCTCGTCAATTCGCCAGATTTAAGCTTTTTGCCAGTCAGATCATAAATTTCAAATAGAATATCTGAACTTACTTCTGCGCTAAATTCAACAAAAACCAGACCTGAACTAGGATTGGGATACAGTCTCGCACTCAATTCATCAAAAAGATACACGAAGGTATATTGTATTTCCTGAGAAACCGTATCCGAACCACAGTTATTGATGGCAATTAATTCAACAATATAATTTCCACTTACCTCGTATTGATGGCTTGGATTTTCTTCTGTGGAAGAATTTCCATCGCCAAAATCCCACAGATAACTATCTTCTCCAGAGGAAGTGTTTAAAAATTCAAATATTCCATCTACGCCCTCTATAGCTACAAAGTCAGCTACTGGAAAACCATCAGCTACAATAAAATCATCAATTTCTAATGTATCCACCCCTAACGAATTGCTAACAATGAGTCTAACAGAATAGGCACCTGGTATTTCATAAATAACAGTAGGGTTAGGCATTGAGGAAGTCTCAGGATTTCCTCCTTCAAAAAACCAAATAAAATCAGCAGATACAGGTGTAGACTGATTTATAAAATCAACAGAAAAAGGAACGCAGCCATTGCTTTCTCCTGCTATAGAAAAAGAAGAAGCAGGGAAGTCACCAATAGTTATAGTCTGATTTAATTCAATAGTATCACAAATATTATATAGCGATAAAAGTACATCATATCTACCTTCATTTTGATATAAATGAGTTGGGTTTTCATCGCTACTTTTTGTACCATCACCAAAATCCCATTCCCAGGTATCCGTATTAGATGTGTTTTGAAAGAAAGAAACTTCAAAATTAGTTATTTCAAAATTGAATTCTCCTGATGGTGCAGCTTGCAATATTAATAATGAATCATTAAAAAGAGTATCAATTCCTCCAGTCCCAAATGCAATTAGACTAAAATCAAAACTTCCGGATTCTTCATAAGTAACATGCACAGTGTCTGCAGCTGAAGTAGCAGGTATTCCACCCGGAAACAACCATAAAATACTATCAGTATTGGAGGAGGATAAATTGAAAAAGGAAACCGTAACAGGAACACAAATTGCGTCTAATGCATAATCAAAACCAGCAATAGGAGGTGTCAGAATTTCTAGAATTTTTGAAATAGTATCTATTCCACATTCACCAATTGCAATTAAAACTACTTCATATTCTCCATCCTCTGAATAAAGGTGTTCCGGCATACTATCTGTACTGGTATTACCGTCACCAAAGTCCCAGCTCAAAGAATCAATATTATCTGCTAAATTTGAAAAAACAACATTTCTTCCTTCAATTTCAAAGTCAAAATCAGCTTCTGTTTCAGAAAGAACTTCGATGAGTTCATCTATTTCAAGAGTTGAATTACCTATCGGATTTCCTACAGTGAGGGATACATCAAAAACACCGGCATTTTGATAAGTAACTTCTGGGTTTTCTTCGTTAGAATTCGAAGGAGATCCTCCCGGAAAATCCCAGTTGAAAAGATCCGGATTTCCTGAACTAGTGTTAGAAAATTTTACAGTCAATGGAGCACAACCAAATGAAACATCATTAGTAAAATCTGCAACAGGCATTTCAAATACATCTATTTGTACACTAAATATATCATCGCCACAATTATTAAAAACTGTCAGCCCTACAATATAAGTGCCACCAGCTTCATAGGTATGTACAGGGTTTTCAAGAAAACTACTGTTACCATCTCCAAAATCCCATTGATATGAAAAAGCATTTTCTGATGTATTAATAAAACCAACAGTTAAATCGTCTATATTAAAAGTAAATGTGGCTGTTGGAATATCCTCCACAGTGATGTAATTTTCAAATGTTAGCTCGTCACTACCGTCATCATTTGATACTTCCAGAGAAACATCAAAAATACCTGCAAAGTCATAAATAACCGAAGGAAACTGAACCATTGAGGTGGTTGGATTCCCTCCGGGGAAATCCCACTGCCATGAAGTAGGATCGTTTTCAGATAGATCAGTAAATTGGACTTCAAGCGGGGCGCATCCAAAAGTTGGTTCTCCGGAAAAATCAGCTACGGGAAAATTAACACCTGCGCAGTCACCTAGACAACTTGCGCTTGATACTCTAGATCTCATTAAATTTCCAACTTGTTGCCCAAAACCATTATTAAAGTTTATTCCTACTCCTTGTATTAAATGGCAATAACTCATAATTGTGCCGCCATTCGAAGGAAGGATAGGATTATTGGAATTAAAACAATCTTCGCCTTCAATAGGAAACCCATTGTTATTAGCATAAACATTGCCACAATCATCAACTTGTGTTTCATTATTATTCCAATAACACCCATGAGTGTGTCCTGAACCAATATTGTGTCCTAATTCGTGAGCAACTACATTAACCGACCAACTGTAAGCGGGAACATCTTGATAGGTACTTGCTATACCGCTAAATCCGGTACTAAAATATGGGTTCCAATTACAAAGTACATCAACCCAAGCCACACCGCCCAAAGAGGGTTCTATTCTTAATAAATGTGCTAAATCACCATTAAAACTACCATCTAACTCATCCGAAAATTGTTCAAGATAATCAAATGCATTGCTACCACTGTAAGGGCTGGGACTATCCCAGACAAAAATTTCACTTACCGCCATATCAATATCTTCATCGGCGAAGAGAATAATGACTTGACTAAATAGTCCAAGCACATAATCTACCACTTCGCTTACTGACCCTTTATTTTGAAAAACATTGTAATCTGTCTCTACGTACATATTTATACATCCATCACTACTTCTTGAAGAGCGAGAATGATAATTCCCTGAACCTCCAACTCTATGTTTTTCTTCATCCATTTGGCATTCAAACTGGAAGGGTAACACCAACTCACTATTGTGATAAAAAATATGCAATCCTTTGGGATCATCATTTAATTTTCCCAATGTAAAGTCATGCATACCTATGGAAACATAACCAATAATCTGATCCTCAAAAAAATTAATATTTACCATAGAGTTGGGGTAACCCTCAACGACTCCCCAAAAAAATCGACCATCAACATCCTTCAATTCAAAACGCTTACCCGAAGATGTTCTGACCAAAGCTCCATCTGCAAAAATATTGACTTCCTGAAGTTTTAAAATTACTGTGTGGGATTCGGAAGTCTGAAGGTTTACCTTTAACTTATTTCCCGATTGTTTTAAAATCTCACTGACTATTTCAAAGTTCGGTTTTAAAATAAGTCCATTTTTCAATCCTGTCCCTTCAAAGTTCTCATTTTTAATAGTTTTATCAATATCAAATAAATCGAACGCTTGAATTTCTGTAAATCGTTGTTCATCAAAACTGATTCGATCCAAAAAATTCTGAGCAAAAATAGTAAAAGAAAAAAGGAAGAAAACTCCTGAAAACAAGAGAGTTAAAAAGCTTTTCATATTAAAAATTTGTGGAGGTTTAACAATATTACTTTAATTTATTACTAAATTAGGCGGCAAGTTATAAAAATTCATAGATTTTATATTAAAAAAATTAATGTAAAGGAAATACTTTTGATGAATGAAAAATGGCTTTTTCAAACTCCACCTCATTTATTCCGGTTTCAATTCTTCTGTCATTAAAAAAACTCAGAACATTTTCTGTTGGCATATTACCAGTCAATTCGTCTTTCGCCATAGGACAGCCACCATATCCTTTTATTGCACCATCAAATCTTCTGCATCCTGAATTATAGGCACTCTCTATTTTTTCTTCCCAATTGTGAGGAGCTGTATGAAAGTGCGCACCAAAAATCACTTCAGGAAGAATGGGAATAACCTGACTAAATATATAGCTAATACTATCTGGTCTTGCAACACCAATGGTATCTGAAAGCATTAAAATTCTAACCCCCAAACTATATAAAATTTCAGACCATTTAATCACGATCTCGGCATTCCATGGATCACCATAGGGATTACCAAAACCCATCGATAGGTAAACTACCATCTCTTTATTAGAATCCTTAGCGATTTCTAAAATATCACTTAACCTGTCGAGAGATTCATCAATAGTAGCATTAGTATTTCGAAGCTGAAAAGTTTCTGAAATACTAAAGGGATAACCCAAATAATCAATTTGCCGATGTTCACTAGCCGCTTTTGCCCCTCTGAGATTAGCTACGATAGCCAATAGTCTGTTTTTTTTGAGCAAATCACTGTCTAGCCCCTGAAGCACTTCGGCTGTATCCCTCAACTGCGGAATGGCTTTTGGAGAAACAAAACTCCCAAAATCTATGGTATGAAATCCTACTTTTAAAAGTTGATTCAAATAGTCCACCTTTTTTTTAGTAGGTATAAATTCCTTGAGTCCCTGCATTGCATCTCGGGGGCATTCAACGATGGATATTTTTTCTTTTTTCTGCAAAGTCATTTATTACGGTGCTAATCGATGATTATATTTTATGTTTTATATTAAAAATTCAGTCACTAAAAAATTGGAACTTTTATTATTAAATGTCATAGTCGCTGTACAATACTCCGCTTCAATCTTCATATTAACTTTCTAACTTTCCACTATTTTATAACCTTTTATCGATTCCTGCATTATAAATTTGTGGACTCGTTATCGGGTTTTTCAAAAGGTAAAATTAAAAATTTTTAAACAAACACAGCAATTGATGTCAACTAATAAAAACCCATATTTTGCACTTCTTGGCTTCCTTCTTTTAGCTACAGGGTTCCTGTCAATCGTTTTTAATTTAATGGGGATCAGATTTGTCTTTCTACGGTTTCTTGAAAACCTCACACCATTAATGACCCTTTTCGTACATCTAGGGATGGCATTTGGTGGCATCCTAATTATGTATCTTGCATTGACGGACTGGAGGGATGAATATGCAATAGAGCCAAAAAAGGATGACCAGGATGCTTAGGCAATAGAAATTTGTGTTTTAGGTTAGCAACCCTTATTGATTTTTAAATTAAACTTTTAAGTTTGATTAAGTTTCAATAGACTAGATTTTCTGTACATTCCAAACGTTTTCAAGACAGATACATTTCATTAAATGTATCGCCTATTGGAAAAGCATAAGACTACGACCGCAATTATTAAACAATTAATAGTTATTTGACTCCAAAATTAATTTTAATTAGTTTTAAAACTATCGACCCTAATAAAACCACTGTCGTCCAATTGGCAAATTCGCGGAGACCCTAAATCGGGAACGATCAAAATCGGTGCCATTGAAAATAAATGCTCCATCAACACGAAATATACGAAACGGACCGTAACCTATATTACTAAATCCCACAAATAACTCATTATGCGTATTACGCTCCTGAATATCTAACATTTTAAAACCGGCCTGCCAATGCCATTCAAGCCATCTGATACCAGGAATATTGGAGAGTATTTTGGCTCCAAAATTGTGTTCGTAGTGCAGCTCCATAAATCTACCGGAGGTAGAATATTCATAATGAGGCAAATCAAAAAATCCTCTGTTAATATCACCAGACACCAAGAATGCTACCTGGTTTGCCAAAAAGTGTTTATAGTCGACAAAATTAATATGGTTACTTCCTATTGCGGTAAATCCTCCAACCCACCTTAATGATGAAGTTCCCCAGGTTGACAAAGCCTTGCTGTAGTTAAAACCGCCCAATACCCTGAGAAATAAATCAGCATCACTTTTCAGATAATGGCCTGCATCAATTCCCAATGTAAATCTTGGGAATCGGCTGCCACCTATATAAATCCTGCTATCAGGAAAACTAACAAATCTGGCTCCGGGAAAAAAATTAAGTCTGATCGACGTTTTTATCAACTCATGATCCTTAAGTAGAAAATCACCACCTTCATAAGGAATATTTTCCTCAAAAGAACGATCCTTCTTTCTTCGGGAATTATTGACATTATTATCGACAAAAGTTCGGGAAGCATACTCTAAAGTGACGTTGTAAGAAAGCCACCGCAATGGTCTGCTTGAGGACTCCAGCTTAACATAGTCCTTTTGAAAATAGCGAGCGTAATTTTTTCCCCGTGTATAACTGTAAAAAGAATTCATAAACTCCGGAACATCTTGATATTCATAAAACTGTGCTAACTTTCTCCCCCCACTTAAGGTGTAGCTCGACCTTCGAATAGGATCTCTAAGCAAATGTAGCCGCAATTGGGGGTCAAATCGCTTACTACTGAAGCCATAATTCACCAATAATTCTGATGTCAACTCATCGTTCGTTCTAAATAAGTTCTTTTTAGTTAATTCTGCCCTCAGATTAGTATGCCATCCACGAACTGCATTGAAGTTCAAGTCACTGAGTGGTGAATGAATCTGCCCTAAAATATCATTGTTCCTTTTTCTGAACTGATAACCAGTCAAAATATCCACCACTTTAAATCTATTAAACTCTCTATCAAGGGAATCAATAAAAATAGGATCATTTCTCACTGCCTCAATGCTATCTTTTAGCTCAAAATCCCACTTTTCCTGTTCAATAAGAGGTATAGGCCGAATAGAATCCCATCGCAAAACACTCCTTTTATTGTACTCCGGATCAAAACCTATTACCTCAGATCTGAAAAAACTACGATCAATATCAGGCGAAAGATCGTAATTGCTAAATACTCCGGTAAAACCTCCACTGATAACAAAGCCCATTAACGAGACTCGAATATCGAGATTTTGCTGAAAGACAACCCACTTATCGTCTCCTAATGGGATATGCACTTGTTGCAGTCTCATGGTATCCAAAAAGCTATTTTGAATGTTACTGCCTGTAATAAACAAATCTGCCTCTACTATATTCCAGCTATCGTCACGGATATAAATGTATCCGGCAAAAACAGCTCCCCTTGGATTTTTGGGTATCACCTTGATTCTGTTGATCAGCTTACCGTCTGCTCCCATTGTACTGCCTTCAAGACGATAGTCATAATAACCAAAAGCACCTCTGCCAATTGGTGATTTAAGTTTTGTCATCAGCGGCACATCACTCTCATATAAATTAATGTCCATCAAAAGGGCTGAATTAAAAGCAAACCCCCTACTGTCACCACTCACCCTGGTCGATTTTACAATTTCACGCCTTAAATTAGGTGCCATCTTATAAAACCGAGTCTCGGTCTCTGCCAAATACACTATAGGGTGATCAAAAGTGTCAGAGCTAAGAAAAATATCATCGTCATCCAATTCTACCCCCATTAAAAAAGATGGTCTTTCTTTCATGTAGTAAGTTCCCTTAATGTAGGTATCGCAACTAAACTTTTCAATGTGATTAAGATAGTGATCCCTCCTTGCCATTGCATTTCGAATAATCTGATAAGCCGGATCCTCGCCACCTGCTCTTACTACTACCTCACTAATAACAAAAGACTCAGGGATTAATACCACCCGAAGAAATTCATTTTTCTCTTTTACCATAACTGGTATGGTTTCAGTTTTGTAACCTACATAGCGTACCGAGATTTTATACTGTCCAGGTAAGAGGTTCAATGTAAATTGACCCTGTAAATTGGTGCTAGTTCCCGTACTGGTACCTTCTACATAGACACTTGCAAAAGATAAGGGTTCACCCTCAGGATCCACAACAACCCCACTCAAATTTTGTCCAATAGCTGAAAAAAAACAAAAAAAGTTAGCAATTAAAAATAGTATAATCTTCATTCAGTCTTAATTGATATGATGAATCTGCACTTCAAATTAAAAAAATTGACCCCAAATGTAGTCATCTAAAATAGAATGTGGCAAAGTAATATCTTTTTTGTATTTTTGAAGTCAGAAATATACAGATCAACTCATATCATATATTAAGAGTTGTTACAATCCGTTAAAAAAATCCATAAGTCATTTTAATGCATTCAAAAGAAATTTTAAAAAACCACGGTATTAGACTTACAGAAGTCAGACAGAAAGTTTTACAACTTTTTTTAGAATCCCCGGAAGCGCTGTCAAATGAGGACATAGAAAAAAGTGTGAAAAACCTGGATAGAATCACCCTTTACAGAACACTGAAAACTTTTGAAGAAAAAGGTATCATTCATAAAATACCCAATTCAGGCAACTCCCCAATGTATGCCGTTTGTCAAGACAATTGCACAGAACACCACCACCTCGACTCTCATGGCCATTTTCACTGTTTGGATTGTGGGAAAACGGTTTGCATGGACCATACTGATGTACCCACAATAATAGTACCGAAAGGTTATACAGTAGAACAAAAACACCTGATTCTGGAAGGAAAATGCGATGCCTGTTCGTGATCAAAAAACAATGAGCAATCTACCTCCTTTAGCCGAAAGAATGCGCCCGGAAAATCCCGAAGATTTTGTCGGACAGCAACATCTTTTTGGTTCCGGCAAGCCCTTACAGTCCGTTTTGCAAGATGATAACTTACTACACTCCATGATCTTATGGGGACCGCCAGGAACAGGAAAAACAAGCTTCGCTCATTTGCTGTCAAAATCTGCCAAAAGAAAATTCTTTGCACTCTCCGCCTCAGATACGGGCATTAAGTCAGTAAGAGAGATACTTGAAATCGCCAGAGATATGATAAATACTCATCAACCCTCGCCCATCCTTTTTCTTGATGAGATACACCGATTTTCGAAATCACAACAGGATTCACTGCTTTCAGGAGTGGAAAAAGGAATTATTAGCCTCATTGGTGCCACCACAGAGAATCCCTCTTTCGAAATAAACAAAGCGCTATTGTCCCGATGTCGGGTATACAGATTTGAAGAGCCGGGAAAGGAGGATTTGATTACTCTCCTTGAAAAGGTTATCAAAAAGGACCCACAATTGAGCAGTCAAAATTTAGTCCTGAAAGAAACCGATTTTATACTTCGGTATTCAGGAGGAGATATCAGGAGGTTATTGAATGCTCTTGAGGCAGTAAGCCAATTTTCTGAAAAAGGCGAAAAAGGAGAGATTGAAATAAGCAATGAGAACTGTATGCGGGTGTTACAGGAGCATTTTCCTGCATATGACAAAGATGGAGATCAGCACTACGATCTGGTTTCAGCTATGATTAAAAGCATCAGGGGCAGTGATCCCGATGCTGCCCTCTATTGGATGTTCAGAATGCTGCATGGAGGCGAGGATCCGGTATTTATTTGCAGGAGACTGATCATATCGGCCTCTGAGGATATTGGACTGGCCAACCCAAATGCCTTACTTCTTGCTACCTCTTGTCTCGATGCTGTCCGAAATATAGGAATACCTGAATGTGAAATCACCATGAGTCAATGCGTGATTTACTTGGCCTCCTCACCCAAGTCCAACTCGGCTTATGTAGCAAGGAATAAGGCAAAAAAGCTGGTGCGGGAAATGAATGAGCATCAGGTCCCTCTTCATTTGCGAAATGCCACAAGTAAAATCGTAAAAGATCTCGGCTATGGTAAAGACTACCTCTACCCACACAATTACAAAGACCATTTTGTAAAGCAGCACTATTTACCCGAGCAACTAAAAGGTCTTAAGTTGTATGAAGCTGCTGACAATCCAACCGAATCAAAAATGAACGAGCGACTGAAAAAATGGTGGAGTAATAATCCTAAGAAATAATTATGATGAAGTAGTTGTTAAAAGCTTTTATCTTTACCCTTTTAAATAAAAAATAAAATGGACCGACCAACTCATCCAAGCGAAAGACCAATTTATAAGAAAAGACCTAAAGACAATTTCTGGAAAGGACTAATCGCGGGTTTTTTATTTCCTTTTGTAGGGTATGCTGTTCTACTACTGATATATGATCAATTAGACAATTTGGGCGTTATTTCAGATCTGGGAATGAGTCCTGATTTTAGGGAGCGTACACTTGCACTAATTTCTATATGTTTGATCATCATACCTGCCAACTATTTTCGCAAGAACTACATGAATAATGCGATCCGTGGCTTAGTTCTTCCCATGGTGATTTTTGTTATTTTGTGGTTGTATTTTTATGGACCGGGATTGTTTTAGCACCTAATCAGCTTAAAAACTATACAACTGAATGAAATACTACCTGCTTGTTGGAGAGGCTTCCGGAGATCAACATGCTTCTTACTTGATAAAGTCTATCCTAAAAAAAGATGATCAGGCTGAGTTTCGCTTTTGGGGAGGACCTTTGATGGAGAAAGCTTCAGGTGAAAAGCCTATAAAATACATCAAAGAGCTGGCATTTATGGGCTTTTGGGAGGTATTGGTTAACCTTAGAACTATTTTAAGAAATTTCAAATCTGCCAAGGAGGATATACTCAATTACAAGCCAGATGTGTTGATTTTAGTAGATTACCCGGGGTTCAATCTGAGAATGGCAGAATGGGCACACAAAAAGGGCATCAAGACAGCTTATTATATTGCGCCCTCAGCCTGGGCATGGAAAGAGAACAGGGTAAAAAAACTGGCAGCTTTTACTGATGTTTTACTGGCTATACTTCCATTTGAAGAGAAATTTTTCCGCGACAGAGGAGTTGATCAAACCATTTTCACGGGTCATCCCCTCATGGATCATTTTGATTCTTTTGAGGTCAATGATCAAGGTTTTGAAAGGGGAGAAAAAATATTTGGAATTTTTCCGGGGAGTAGAAAACAAGAAGTTCATTATATGCTTCCCCGTATCGCACCTCTTTTTGACCAGTATCCGGAAACCACCTTTGGCATCAGCAAAGCCAAACAATTACAGAATGAGAATCAATTATACGACAAATACATAAAAGGCAGTAAAAACGTCAGGATACTTACAGACAGACAGTACGACCTATTCGCTCATTGTAATGCTGCATTGGTTAAATCAGGGACTTCCACTCTCGAAGCTGCCCTGCTCAATGTGCCTCAAACGGTTATCTACAAAGCCAACCCCATTTCTTATTCCATTGCAAAAAGACTTGTCAAAGTAAAATACATATCTCTGGTCAATCTAATTCTGGATGAAAAGTTAATTGAGGAATGCATACAGGGCGATGTCAATGCTCAAAGGATGGCAAGGCAATTTGAGCAATTACACGATCCGACTGATCAGCAGCGAATAAAAAACGGTTACCAAAGATTAAGGGAAAAGCTCGGAGGAGCAGGTGCTTCAGACAGGGCGGCTGAGGAGGTAGTGAAAGTGGCTTCAAGGGTATAAGCCTTTAGGGTGAGTACCACAGATGAGGGAAGTCTCTTACTCAATCATCTATTCTTCCTAGTACTTTTATTGTAACCCTTCTATTCTGCCTGGCTTGAGTTTCTGAGGTTGCATTAGGAAATACCAAATACCGGTTTCCATACCCTTTCCACTCTAACCTGTTCGAATCAATACCATTTTCGATCAGAAAATTATAAATAGTCTTTGCCCTCGCTTCCGATAAATTGTATCCTTTAAATTCCAATCTATTTGAATCAATTTCATTTTCGATAAAATCGTCATAAATTGGATTTGTTAACCTATTTGATAATGAGTCCATATAAGCTCTTGTTAGCCTATTCACATGCCCTTGGACCTCAAATCGATAATTCTTAGTATAAGTTATTAAATTTAGCAATCTATTTAGTGCATATTCATATCCGGGCAAAATGGTTGTTCTTCCGCCAACAAATAAAACATCCTTAAAGGTCAAAATTTCTCCAGCTTTAAGAACTTTCAAAGGAATGGTTAAAAATGAGGGGTTAATTTGGTTGAGATTATAATAAGTTTTCCCCAAAATGCGATCTTCTTTTGAAAAGAATTCCATAGAGAATATGTTGTCAACGACAGGAACCGGAAAAGAAAATTCACCACTGCTGTCTATTTTAAAGGAATCACTGTGGTGTCTGCTACCTGTGTAGAGAATACCCCCTATTCCTTTACCATCCTCATCTGACACAAACCTTCCGCTGATCATCCGAATGGGAGCATACAGCCCCGCTACCACTCTGACCGATCGATTGGCCTGTCTGCCCTCCGGGCTTTGATTGTCGGCTAGTGGCTCGTCCTCGCCAAAAACAAATTCTATAAACCTGTCTTTCCCAACTCCTCTTTTAATAAGCTCATTCCGCACGAAATTCAACCTTCTGTCAGCAAGGGCGAGATTGTACTGTGGACTTCCCACGCTATCGGTTCGCGCCTCTAATCGAATACTGAATGCAGGATATTGCTCTAATATACTTTTTAGTTCTTCAATTTCTTGATCCGGGAAAGTATCGGTTATATGTCTGTTGGATTCAAACAGAATCATGAAGGACCAGTTTTCTATCATGATTGAATCGACTCCTGATTTTTGGTGTACGTTTTTTGAGGCGTAAGCTGAAGTAGCAATGATGAACATACAAAGGAAAAAGCCACATAGGGCGCGAAGGTGCTTAAGTCTAATCGAATGTATGGTGTTCAAATAGACCATGATATCTCGGACTTTGAAAGGGAGTTCATTTTTTCCTATATCTATCACATTGGGTTTTTTATAGTCCTGAAAAATTCGAACTGATTCCTAACAAAGATAAGGAAAACACAACACAAGTGAACCTTATTTCAGCCATCTGGCGACCAAACAGATTTCAACTGTTTTCTCAGCAGGAAAACCTGCACATTACTCAATCATCTATTCTTCCCAGTACTTTTACTGACACCCTTCTGTTTTGCCTTGCTTGAGCTGGGGTTTGCGGATTTGGAAACGCCATATACCAGTTTCCGTAGCCTTTCCATTCTAATCTATTTGAATCAATTCCGTTCTCTATAAGAAAATTATAAATTGAATTTGCTCGTCTGTTTG
>RECS01000173.1 GCA_007693915.1 Saprospirales bacterium
ACACCTGTACCGAATCATCTGCTATATAACCCCTACCATCCCCACACTCATCTATTGTAAAATGATCGAAACCCGGCAATGTGCTGTTCAGGTCGATGGTGTCCCGGCAGTTAGAAAATTCTTGGTATTCTGTGAATGAAGTAATGCCCAAGAAAATATTTGACATCATGGGTATTTGGCAAAGGTTGTAAAAGGTATCTAATTCCGGATCGAGTTTCCTTAAGACTCCACTATTAGTACCAGTAATAAATATCGGAGTACCGCATTCTACTTCATAAATGAATAGTGATTGCTCTGTACTCCTAGATCTCATTATATATTCTGCCCTCATTTCATCCAGAAAAATCTCTACCAGATGCCCATTCACTAAACTTCCGAATGTACGACCTCTATATTCTGCTATTGCAAATAAAGTTAATCTGTAAGGAAAATCATCATTGAGCATCCCCAACACATTAAATTCTTCTGTATTGATGTCAAAGCTTACCATCCATCCATCTTCTCCAGATAAATACATCAATCCTTCATTATTGATATACATTCCACTAAATCGAACTCCGAGTGGAAGAATTCCAGTCGGAAGTGACCATGAAGCTAAAACTTCTCCAGCATCAACATCTATCCTATACACATCCAAACCACCAACTCCATACAAATATCCATCAGGAGCGTAACCTATATCTGCGAATCCTAAAGGCTGGGAATAAATAGAAGTTGAAATTGTCATGAACTCTTCAAATTCACATGTACTTAAGTCAATCTTTAGAAATTTCAGTAAGGTACTATCTAAAGTTTGATTTAAGCCTCCAAAATGGTAAGTAATAATTTCCTGCGATTTAATAGAAAAAACAGAAAATAAAATAAAAATTAAGCTGATGCAAAATCTCATTTTCTTAATTTTTTATCCATACCCTAGATTCATGAATCTCTTCATTTTTTACCGTAATCACATAAGTACCGCTTGGAAAATCACAGGTATTAATTTCGAAATCAGAACCAGCAGCTTGAAATTTTCCAAATCTACGACCAAGGATATCTTTTATACTTACAACAAAATCATCAGTATCTACTAGGAGGTTTATGTACAAATGGTCACCGCCCGGGTTTGGAAAAAGAGCAAATTTTGAAGAATCATCCCTACTCCCAGGACTCTTTTCTACTACTTCTACAAAATCACTTGTTAATTCTAAGGTGTATAAAACTCCATCTGCTACAATTTCACCAAAAGTCATATCCAAACCATAAGAACTGTCAAATTGCTCTATTGGAAAAGCAGCTATAATTTGATCATGTAAAATGGTTTTACCTGTTTCCTCTAATGATATCCAACCATAAGAAATTCCTTCTGAGTTAGCAACTCTTATTTCCATATAGGTTTCAGTGATATTTTCATGTTTTTCATTATGGAATTTAAAACTATTACCACCACCTATAAAAAGGTTTACTACTGTCACATTTTCTAGCCTATAATCAGAATATTCCAATACCAACTGTTGTTGTCCAACATCGTATTGTGCTGATACTAATAAATTAGATGGTGGCGATTCTAAGGAACTCGTCTCTAAGCATTGTTGACAGGATCCATCAACATCGCCCATTTTTATGGCGAAAAAATTATTATTCAATGAATTTGAAAGTCCGATATTATTCAAAAGACTTTTTGGATAACTTGGAAAACTATTATTACAATTTGCAGGTGGATTTGGACTAAAAAGCAAATAGTCATTTACTGGGATAAAAGTCCACAATTTTATCGAATCCGAATTTAATCCTAAAAACCATTGGGTAAATAAAGCAATATCTCGTACATCAATAGTATCATCTTCATAAATATCGCCTGCAAGATATTGAAAAGGCTCCGTAAAGCAATTAGTATCCAATATATTTTTTCTTACAATATCTTGATCAATACTATTAACCCCACACATCTCCCTATGTTCCTCAGTGTAATTCGGGGTTATCAAATATTCAGTATTTGGAAAAACTTCTAATTCATAATATCCATCCTCATCTGTCAATGTAACAAATTCATACTCATATCCACAAAATGCTCCATTCACTACTACCTCTCCATAAGGAAATCCAAAATCTATCCCTTCATCACAACTTCCACTTGGTGTAGGCCTTTGAACAATCCCACCTAATTTTACTCCATCAGTACAAACCTGACCCGAGCAAATATTAGAATAATTATCACAAAACACCACCTCCGGATGGTTCAAATGATCGCCGATAAATATTCCGGATTGAGAAAAATAAGATACTCCCTGAGCTCCAAAATCGTAACAAACACCAGGCTGAGGGATAAAAAATATTTTAAAAAGCAATTCAGGTAACCCATCAAAATCAACATTTGCACCAAGTCCTGTTTCATTTCCAAAATAAAATGAAATGGTATTCTGAGTGACATTTAAATTCGCAAATTCCCAACTATTCCCACCAAGTTTAGCGCTTGTCTGAATAGAGTTTTTTGTCTGATCAATATCTATTTCTAACTCTGGATCAAAAACAAATCCAAACCTAATGCCGCTAACATCATCGGCTTCCAATTCAAGAACCAGTACATTCACAGCGTTACATCCATCTTGAGCAAAACAGAAAAACCAATCGTCAATTGGACAATCTCCAGAGCAGGGACAATCAATAGTATATTGAGAACACCCAATACTATTTGGTAAGTTAGGACCAAGAAAAAGAGGTCCTGGTCCTGTCGTAAAAGGAACAATTTGAATACTATTTAAAACAACATCTGGCAAACAATCTACTTCTAGTGTCTCCAAAATAATCTCACCTATAAACAAACAATCCTCAGCAACTTGATAACCAACGCTTAAAGAATTATGCGCAGTATATTGAATAATTATCGAGTTTTGATCCACTGATAATGAAGCTGTATTCCCGGGACTCGAAAAGTGTTGGTATATTGCTGTACTTTGAAATGCGCTATTTGTTGCCTGTATATCAATTTGAACTAAAGAAACATCAATTATGAATCTCAATCCTGCGATTTGTTCTCCACTCAACCCATTAATACTTACTTTAATTTTATCACAATCCAATGGATCAATCTCAACACAAAATGAATAATCAGGACAAGTAATAGAGGGTTGGGAGAAGGCAGAATTGTAAAGTGGAGTACCTATCATTATAAAAACAATCAGAAGGCTTAAACAGTGTTTAGAGTACGAGGCTAAAGCCCCTGAAATACATTTAAAAGTGAAAAATCGCTCGAAGCCTGTCGCTGTGTGTGTGTGTGTGTGTGTGTGTGTCTGGGTGGAAAATTACATCACCCTTTGAAGCGTTAATTAAGTTATTCATAGCTAATTCTTAATGAGTTAAAGAGAAAATATAACGCTAATATACTAAAAGTTTTTAATCCCGACAAAAAGAAACCAAATTATCTGTCGTCAATTAATACTCAGCTTACAAACCACTTAAAAAATTGCACCAATCGCCCGCATTAAAACTACTTACAACAAACCATCCTTTTAAAGAGTTATAAGAAGCGATTTGTCAACTGGTCTGCAGTTGTTTTTTATCTTTGCAGCCTAAATTAATTTACGTGAAAATAAGACCTGAAATAAAAATTGGACTTTTCAGCATAGTAGTGATTCTCCTTTCAATATGGGGCTATTATTTTTTGAAAGGGAATAACATACTTTCTAAAAATGATATTTTCTATGCAAAATACGAATCCGTAGAACAGTTACCCTCCAATGCGGAAGTGCTATTAAGGGGAAAAAGGGTGGGTACAGTTACAGATATCTTTTTCAGTGATGACATGACTTCTATCATCATTCAGCTTACTGTAGAGCGAAATCTAAACATCCCCAAAACAGCTCGGGTTCATATAGTCAGCACGGGAATTGCCTCCCAAAAAGCTGTTGAAATCAACTTTGAAAGCGCTTGCCAGGGTGATAATTGCGCAAGAACAGGCGAATACCTTGTGGGTGCCAGAAAAGGACTGATTGAAAGCATGGTGGATAGAGATGAACTGCAGGATTACCTCCTGATAATCAGAGAGGGATTGGGTGGAATAATTGATACGCTTGGTGACCGATTTTCGAGACAAGAAGAGACGAATGAATTTTTACAGTCCTTCAGAAAACTGGGATACACCATCAGTCATCTGGAATCCATTACGGCAGGCATTGACAGACAACTTAGGCAATCCGGAGATGGAATCACCCAAATTATCGACAATACCGCCACTATAACTAACCGGCTGGAAAAACAGATGGAAAACCTGGAAAACAGTCTTTCTAACCTCAATCTCTTCATAGAAGAAATTTCTCAACAGGAACTGGGACAGAAAATTGCAGGGACTATTGATCAGGCAAACGAAGGTCTTGAGAATTTCACTTCAGCCATGGAAGGACTTGACAATACACTTACCAAACTTTCTGAAGGTGACGGAAGTCTTGCCCGGCTTCTAAATGATCCTGAAGTTGCAGAAAACCTTGAAGTAGGGTTGAAAAACCTCAACTTTTTGCTTCAGGACATTCGTTTAAACCCCGAGAGATACACTCATTTCAAAGTTACACTTTTCGGTCGCGGTAATAGAACTGACTACGAAATACCAAAATCAGACCCGGCTTTTGATAATTAATGAGCCTAGTCCGAAAACCCTTTTCGTTATGAAAATGAGAGAAAAATTCAAGACTGAGAAAGAGGGGGAAATATTCCACAGGCTTAGCCCTTAACCTAAGCCTACCCAAAGGATCGCTCCTTTGCAAACTTAACAAAAAACTCAAGTGATTCGGGATTTTTCATAGCGCCTGTATTCGCAGCTTTACCGATGGGTTTACCGATTAATATCTTCTTTACCGGGGCTTCCATTTTTTTTCCACTAATGGTATAGGGTAACTCTGCTATCTCAATCACCTCATCAGGTACGTGGCGTGGTGAATAAGTGGCTCTCAAGGTGGACTTAATTTCCGCAATTACCTCATCACTTAATTTTTGACCTTCATTCATCACTACAAAAAGGGGCATATAATGATTGCCACCTGAGAGCTCCAGATTGACGATAAGGGAATCTTTTATAGAATTGATTTTATCCACCGCCCGGTAAATCTCGGCAGTACCAATCCTTACTCCCTGGCGGTTCAGCGTAGCATCGGATCGACCGTGAATAATCAAACCACCTCTATCGTTGATTTCCACCCAATCTCCATGTCTCCACTTTCCGGGATAATGCTCAAAATAACTGGATCGATATCTGCTTCCGTCCTCATCATTCCAGAAAAAGACAGGCATGGATGGCATGGGTTGCATAACTACCATTTCACCGACTTCAGCTAGTAGTTTTTTACCGTCATCATCCAACGCATGCATATCACATCCTAACGCGCGACATTGAATCTCACCTAATCGTACCGGTTTCCAGGGGCTACTCCCTACAAAAGCGGTACAAACATCGGTTCCTCCGCTCATGGAGCACAACCAAACCTCCTTTTTTACTTTTTTATACACCCAGTCAAAAGCTTCCGGTGGCAGTGGTGAACCTGTAGAACCTATACTGCGCAAATGAGACAGATCGAAATCCTCAGCGGGATGAAGTTTGTTTTTCATACAAGCTACTAAAAAAGGTGCACTGGTACCAAAATGGTGAATACCGGCATCCTGAATGAATTTCCACATCACCTTCAAGTTGGGATATCCGGGACTGCCATCGTAGAGCACAGCGGTGGCTCCAACTAAAAGTGAGGCATTGACAAAATTCCACATCATCCATCCCGTAGTCGAAAACCAGAAAAATCGCTCCCCTTTGCGCACATCATTTTGAAGGTGCAGGTATTTAAGATGCTCTAGTAATACTCCACCATGTGAATGGGTAATGGCTTTGGGTGCACCTGTAGTTCCGGAGGAGTACAAAATCCAGATGGGGTGATCGAATGGCAAGTCGACAAATTCAAGTTCTCCCTCATCCTCGTGCAGATCTGTCCACCAAACAACTCCCTCAATAGAATTAGGGCGTTTTTCTCCATTATAAAAGGGTACTAAAACCACAGATTCAAGGCTGTCCAGAGCAGCGACTATAGAACCAATCTTTTCCAATCTGCAGTGGTTTTTTCCATTATACGCATAACCATCTGTTGCCAGCAGCACTTTAGGCTTGATCTGACTAAAACGCTCCAGGACACTGCCCACTCCAAAGTCAGGGGAACAAGAAGACCAAACGGCTCCCAGTGAAGCGCAGGCTAAAAAAGCAGCAGTAGCTTCCGGAATATTGGAGATATAGGCAACGACTCTATCCCCTTTTTGCACGCCTGAAAGCAGGAGATGTGCCCTGAACTTCTTTATCTGAAAAGCCAGAGCTTCCCAGCTTATAGACTCTAACTCCCTTGTTTCACTCATGGCCATTAAAGCCGGAAATTCACTATTGGCATTGGCAAATACCTGAGCGGCATAATTGACCTTTAAACTACTGAACCACTTGGCGCCGGGCATTTCATCTGAGGACAAGACCTTTTCTCTATCCATCTCCACTGTCAATCCAAAATATTCAGCGATGGATTTCCAAAACAACCTCAGATCGTTTACGGACCACTGCCATAGTTTTTCATAGTCATTATCGGTTGTGGACAAATACCCTTTTTCCACCAGCCATTTTCGATAATGCGTCAGGTTGCAATTTTCCATCAACTCAGCATCCGGTTTCCAGACTATTTTATCGCTTGCTTGCATATTTTTTTGTTTGGGATGCTAAGTTAGGGAATTTTTTGGGTTATGTGAGGGTGGGTAAAAAAATAATAAATTATTGTTGTGAAATATTAAAAGGTTATTAACTTTGAATTTCTTATTTTAAATAAACTCACTTAAAATGGCATCAAGCATCAAGCATCAAGCATCAAGCATCAAGCATCAAGCATCAGAGAATATGGTTTGTTCTAATATTAAGTCTGATAGCCACTATGGTATTCTATTCCTGTGAGAAAGAAAATATAGAGGAGGACCCTAAACACAAAAATACAGATTCAAATATTCATCTTGCCAAGGAAAGGTCGCTAAGCGACTCAGAAGCCTTCGCGGTATTTCCTGAAAGGGAACTTTATGTTAGTATTTTGACTAAATTATATGGTGATAGTTTGTTTCAAGATAATTATCCGGACTTAACACAAAACTTTGGTTACCCCATGATTAATTTAGGAACAATTAATGTAACAAGTCCATCGGAATATGCCCTTACAATTCCACTTGTAAAGGACGGAAATATTACTTCTTTCATTTTTTATTTTGCTAATAGTGATTACTTTCAATTTGTTTTTTCTCCAATTTCTGCGGGTTTTGAATTATTAAACCAGCCAGTATCTTCTAATTTAGATCCAGTAGCTCTAATAACCTTAATAAAGTTCAATAATTATCAATCTGTGAGATATTCCCGATATTATCCCTTAATAAACAATTGGCTAATTGAACTTTCGAATTTCAACAATTTAGATGCATCATCTGAAAGAACTATTACTCAGCACACCATTTACTATAATACAAGAGATGTAATAGATGAGGCATTATGGTTAGGATACCATTCAACAACATTTTTTATTGCATGTGAGGACTCTGGAGGGGCAGGAACTTGGGGAGGATGGTTTTCAGAAGACAACCTTCCTACTTTGGGTGGGTCAGGCGATACTGACCCTCCAGGTGACGATCCAATTGACAAAGTGGGCACAATTGATCCAACAGAAATAAATCCGGATTGTGTAACTTATTTTTTTAATGAAGAGGCACTCAAAACTTTACAAGAATTTGCAGAATCCACTATTTACTCTTGTGAGTCTGATTTAACAACAGAAGAAATCATAGAAAATATCTTAGCTAAATTATGCGAAGGATTTGAAGGGATTCCAACACTTGCAGGAGGAAGCTTTGAAATTTCTCATATAGAGTGGCCGGATTTAACCATAACTGCGGAAGATATTAGGAATGCTTTTTTGGAAGAGGATGCTATTATATATTGGGGTCTTGAGCTTTCTGGATGCCCAAGACTACATTGTTTAATTCAAGCTCTAGAGGATCAAGAAGACTCAACCTTAAATTCTCCACTTATGTGCCAGCTTTTAAAACCTTTTTTGGGAACAAGCTCAAGTGATCCCAATTTATATATTAGCGCTTTAGATTTTTCAACTGTAGATGGATGGCCTAATAATGCAGAGGCTAACTTTTTTTCTTCAGATGAACAAAATAGAATAGTGTTTAATACTTTAAATTGTCAAAATTTCTCAACATTCTGGATGTACAGTACTTTAATGCATGAATTGATTCATGTTAATATTAGACTTAAATTACAGCAAGACTATGGACTCTCTTTAAGTAATGTAAGCACCGAAAGCTTCCAAGAGGCTTTTAAAATGCTTCTTGAAGAAATGGGCTATAATGGATCTAATTGGAATAATGAACATCAACTTATGCTTAACCATTACCTTAATGACATGGTTGAGTCTCTATGGTTAGCGAATGGAGAAAAGGGAGAAAAGGAAATTTATTTAAAATACATATTAGATCAATTTGGTAGTACGGAAGATATCTTATTTGAATTTGCAATTAATAACTGGCCTGATATGGAATTTGAATCAATTGATGATGTTAAAAGTTTTATTAAACCTGGTATAGATTACTTTTCTGATAATAAAAATATTGATGATAAATTTACATTATGCGAACCAGAATAATTTATTTCCTTATTTTCTGGGTTTTAGTACAATTTTCTATTTTTGGACAAGAACCTCACAATTACACCATCGACATTAGCGAAACCTTTCTCGAAGAGC
This sequence comes from Saprospirales bacterium, assembly GCA_007693915.1. Classification (GTDB taxonomy): domain Bacteria; phylum Bacteroidota; class Bacteroidia; order Chitinophagales; family Saprospiraceae; genus PWJY01. The sequence continues at coordinate 8,775 of RECS01000173.1, forward strand.
GACACCTTCGGTACATGTATAATTTTGCGTTGAATGCTGCTCTGTTTCAGTACGAAGGCGGAAGTGGTGACCTTATAGGTAAGAGGAATACATTATTTCCTTTATACTATCAAGATGAGGAGATTTTGATGGTGATAATGGAGGCAAAGGAAATTGATTTAATCAATTTAAATCTGTTTTTTTTTCCGGGAGTGTTTTGCAATCTCTTTTTAGTTCAAGGTTCTCATAAGATTGGAGTGTCATCAGATCTAAAAACACAGTTTCAGATCGATTTCATCAAATCAATCCCCGCAGAACTAGATGTTCCAAAAGATAAAGCTATAAACAGTCTTCTAAATGATTTACCCAACTCCATTTTTGCAATGGAATTTTCAAATCTGTATTATTTTAATAATCGTTTTTACCTTGAATTAGCATTATATTTTGCTTATAACCCAAGGTATAGCAACCAATATACCTTATATTACTTTGAGTATGAATGGTGCGAGAGCACTGAGACTGTATTTGCTATCAGAACAAACAAGACGAATGTACCACCCATTTACCTGCAAACTCCTCATGACCATCCGCAAATTAAGGGAAGTCAAATGAGATCGAGTCGAACAATTGATATACCTGCTCTCAGATGTCCAATTCTCAGATAGCATAGTATATCCTGTTTTAATTGCCAATAAAAAACAATACATGAAACCTACTCAAAAAATAAGATCAGCAATATTTATCTTAGGCATGCTCTGCTGTCTGACCAATGTAATTTTTTCAATAAATCATGGTGGTGACAGCTCCAAAAATCTAAAAAATCTTTTGGAGGAAAGGCATTTTTCATACATCTATGATTTTACGTTGAACGCGGTTCTTCATCAATATGCTATGTATCCACACTCAAGGCTTTTACGAAGCTATTCGCAATGGGCTTTTACCGGAAACTCGGTTTTTATCCTTACTGATCCATTACCGGTGAACTATGAATCCCTTAGAAGGTTTAGTTCTATTGATACGACCATTGAGCTTGCGACAATAAAGAATTTACAGGATGTGATACATTCTAATCCCTTTGTTTCCCAGTACAATCTTGAAATCTTAAGTCCATTTGGAATCGACACAATGAAAAAACTTCCAATCCTGGAGAACCCTCTGGGCAAAAGTGATGATCCTGAAATTGCTGTAATATTCTCTAATATCTATTACCATAATAATTCAATGTACATTAAGGTAGGAATAGCCCATCAAAATAATAAATCAATTTCTAGCATTTCTCAATCTGCCCATATATTCATGTTTGAATGGTGTGAAACCGTGAGCTTAGTATATCCCCGAAAAGTAACTAAACCAACTTTCCACAGTTTTAATACTTCAGCGAACCAAATAGAAGACATCCACTCTTTACCTTGTTATCATCCGAATTTCGAACTTGAAAGATAATTTTTTTACTTTTCAACAAGATAAAATAATGGGTTATCTTAGAGACTAGAATTCTTAAAATATAGCAAAATGAGGTTAATACTAATAACTTTTTTATTTTCATCACTTTCAATAGGCAAAATGGCGAGTCAAGCACAAATTGACACCATCGACCTGTCTGAGACCTTTCTCGAAGAGCGACACCTTCGGTATATGTATAACTATGCACTGAATGCGGTATTGTTTCAGCATAAAGGTGAATTAAGTCAAAATGCGATGCCTAAAAATTGGGGCAATTCGTCCAAAAGCTCTATTTTGGTTATAAACAATGCAGTCCAACTCAATATAGATCATTTAGAGCCCTTTGTTTATCCTGGTCAAATCTGCTATTTAAATTTTATACAAAACAGCCACCAAACTGCACTGGAGCAAACACTGAGAAGCCAATATCAGATCGAGTATCACCCTGAAATTCAATTAGAGGAAAGGAATATTAGGAATAAAATGGGTGATATTCTAAAAAATAGTGAGACCTCAATGTACTATATTGCCTTTTCGGATTTATCCCAAAACAGAGATTTCTTTTATTTGAAAACTACTTTAGGATTTTATGTTGTTTATCCTGAATTAATCCGACCTATATCTTCGATTATTGAGTTTAGATGGTGTGAGGACAACAGACAAATATTTCCGACTCGGATCGTACCTTCAATTTCTTTTAACTGGCAAGGCACTGTTCAAATCAGACCGTTAAGATGTCCATAGCGAAATTGATGGGTAGTTGGGGATTGTGAAAATAAATCATGGTATTATTTAAAGTAAATATAAAAAAGGGTAACACAATGTTGAAAATATTTATGGTTTCATGTTTCTTTTTTATTTTTTTGGATTCACAACTTTATAGTCAGGTGCAAGTGGATACAATACCTATAACTGAAACCTTTCTGGAGGACCGGCACATTTCCTATATCTATGATTTTGCTTACAATAGTGCCATGCATAAATATCGCTCATTAATGCCACTTAAAGGTGCAGACTTTTCATTTCCGAGGAAATCCGATAAAAGTGCGGTTTTGGTTATATCAGATATACTTCCTACAGACATTGTAGATTTGGAGTTGTTTATTTTTCCGGACAGTACAGATCGATTCATATTATTGGAAAATTCTCAAAACACTGCGCTGGAAAATCAGTTGATCACGCAGTTTGAGATGGTGCATTTACCCCCTTTTAATTCCCAACTAAAAGAGTATTTCCCCAAAGTGCAGGAAGCAATAAAGGAAAATGTCGATGCGGATTTTGCGGTGGCTTTCTCGGAATTATACATGAGAGATCACTTTATCTATGTTTTTGTTGGACTTACATTTGAAAGGGGTATAACCAACTACTTACCCGGTGCAGCGCACATCTTCGAATTTGAGTGGTGTAAAAGTATGGAGGTAATTTATCCAAGGCGAGTTTCAACCTCAAACTTCCATAGGCTAAATTTAACCCTTGCTTCACCGATGAAAAAGATTGGCGGAACTATTGAAATCCCCTCACTAAAATGCTATCCTCAGGAGAAATAGTTCAGTTTTATTGAAGGGGTTGAGAGAACTCCCTAATCACTTGTTATGGAAAAGATTTATCTTGCGGGTGAAATAGGCTTTCACTTAAACTTTAACCTATGCGACTAATCCTAAATTTATCAATTTTTTTAATATTGATTTCCTCTTCCAGCAAAATGGCAGCTCAAGGGCAGGTGGATACTATAGATGTAGAACATACTTTTTTGGAGGACAGGCATCTCCGGTATATGTATAACTATGCTCTGAATGCAGCATTATTTCAATATCAATCAGGAATTTTTAACACTTATTCTTACTCTGGAATTAAAAATCATATAGTGGGGCGGAAAAACTTTTATTTGATTTTAGATAGAATCAGTCCAAAAATCGAACACCTGGAAAATTTTGTTTTACCTGCGAAGTTTTGCCACTTAACCTACCTAATTGGTTCTCAGGAAAAAGCCCTCCAACTGCCTATTATGACACAATATAAAATTAAGTTCTATTCAAGCTCTAAGACAGAGAGGTCGCAAATAATATCAGCAGCATATCGACATTTATTAGATGACGATGAAGCAAGATTTTATGGAGCTTTTTCAGGTCTCTACAGGCAAGGAAAACAATATTATTTGGAACTCGTCATTGGGTACCATCAGTATTTTAATCCAATTAAGTCCTACCTTATTTCATATATATTTGAATTTGAATGGTGTGACATGAGGAAGATTATGTACCCTATGAGAACTGTAGATAAAGACTTTTATTTCGCATTGGAACAAAATATTCCGACCAGATTTAGCAGAACGGTAATCATACCGGCAAAGGTTTGTCCAAATTAAAGAAAAGTAAATCACAGAAAGTAACACAACAATAAAAATGACAATTTCTTAAAATATGAAAAACGGTAAAAATCTAATTTTTCTATATACAACCTTAATCCTACTATTTGGCTACAGACAACTGCATTCTCAAGAAAGAATTGATTCGATTTCCTTGGCGCCCTTATTAAGTTTGGTAGAACAATATGAACGACCAATTTCAGAAATAAACTTAGATACAGTAAATTTTAATGCGACACAACTTGAATCAAGGCACATATCCTACATCTATAATTTTGCCATAAACAGTGCCCTGCATAAGTATGACTCATTCAGATGGAATCTAAAATCCCGTCATCCTGGCAAAATCATATCGGACCAACCTAATATTCTTATTATACAAGACATACTTCCGGCCTATGCCGGAGATTTGAAATTATTTATTCCTACAGACAGTAATCAATTTGTTCTACTTCAAAGTTCTCAAAAAGAGGCTTTACGAAATGGACTTATCTCTCAATTCAATTTGGAATACCTTCCTAAGTTTGACACCCAACTAGAAAAGTATTTTCCCTCAGTTATGGATGCCATACATGACAACAAGGAGGCTGACTTTGCTATCTCATTTTCAGATTTATATGAAAAGGATGACTTCATTTATCTTTTCATTGGAATAACTTTTTATGGAGATAGTCATTATGGTTTATTAAGTGGTGCTCATATTTTTGAATTCGAATGGTGCGACAATATTCAAATCTATTACCCTCGAAGAGTCTCAGCACCCACTTTTCGGTCCGGAAAGTTAGGCGGCACCATCGATATCCCATCTTTAAAATGCTATTAATCAGCAGAAATAATTAGGGTTTTAGATCATAAAGTGTATAACTGATATACGAAAGCAAAATTCATTTGCCAGAGTTTACGGAATCCTTTATATTGTGCAAAAATATAAGTTATGCAAGCAAAAAGGCTCTTCTTGATCACTTATCTGATAAAAATACCTATCACATGTACAAATTCAAAGCCAAGGAATTCATTAGCTATCTAATTGGTGCTACTGTGATTTTTACCTTGCTATTCTTGTTGAAATATTCACATGAACAGGAGTATTCCGAATTTTGGACAGATATTCTTCCGGGGGCATTAAAGTCCGGATTGATTTATGGTGCAGGCTTAGCAGTAGGAATAGAGATTTATAAAGCTTTCTACCTGCATGTAGCAGGGGGGAATAAAAAAAAGGAGAATGAGTAAACTGCCTTATTTCGGCAAGCCCATTCTCCTTTTGTGTAATTTAATCAATAATTCAAAGCAGCCTGACCATTAAAAGAATTTCGGCTACAAAATCAATTTGGCTTTTACATTTCCTCCTCTAAATCCTCTAGCCATTCTGACATTCTACTTGAAATGTTTTCATAAACACTTTCAGCTTCTGCTCGGGCATCGTCCCAAGCATCTTCAGAAGCTTCACTCAAGTCATCAATGGTTTTTTCAAGTTCTGACCTTTCATTGACAAGCTCCTCATAGGCACCTTCAGCACCCTCTTCTAACTCTTCACTTGCAGATTCCATGCGAGCAGATAATTCATCAATTCTAGCATTTAAATCGTCTCTCAGTTCTTTTAGATCTGCAACTAACTGATCTCTCTGACTTTCAAATTGTTCCGTAAGCTCTTTAGCTTCTTTTTCGGCCGCAGATTTAGCTTCATCAGCAGAATCACCGCATCCTACAAATACGAATGCTGCAAGGGCAAGAAACATCGTCGGTATTAAAAATTGTAACTTCATTTTGGTTGATTTTATTTGTTAAAAAATATATTAAAAATAGTTTATCCTTAAATAATTTCAGCTACTAAAAACAAATCGCTTTAGAGTCTGTGTATTGTTTTAAAATAATTATAAAAAAATGTAAGTAAGAAATATTATCACAAATATAATAAATTTCTATGTATTGAAAGAGACACAAAAAAAGGAAACAGCATAATGGATTTTATTCAACAACATATTAAACGGATATTTCCTATAATTATTTTAATTTGACAGAATATGAATGCGAGATAATTTATTTTTAAAGACTTTATCTTATAAATGCCTCTAAAAATTCTTAATCCTATACAAAGTATTTTAAATTACTAAATCCTAACTACATGACAAAAATATAAAACCTTATGAAACAAAACTAAAAGAGCAGGCTTGTTTGTTAGACAAATGACTGTAATTGAATCATTTAAGCTACGTATCTGACAAAAATAAAAAAAATTATAGAACAAAACTAGATGAATAATAGCCTAGACAATTAAGTTAAGACTTTTATGCAAGAAACTATGTATTTTTGATTACCAAACGACTTCAAATAAACACATACCCTTTGCGCGACTTTGCGCCTTGGAGGCTTTGCGAGAAATAAAGATTTTTAGTCTATTCCAATTTTTTGTCATGTACTCAGAACTATAACCACAAATATTACAACGGCTTCCGAAAAATCTATTAATTTAGCGATGTTATGGTCAAAATTATAAAACGGAAAAAATTAGACATAAAAGCCTATGACAATGCTGTATTGGGCAGTGGGGTCAATACCCTCTATGCCGAATCCTGGTATCTTGACACCTTGCTGGGAAGTTTCTGGGCGGCAATAGTCTTTGAAGATTACCAATTGGTGATGCCCATACCCTATTCGCGAAACTATCGATTTTTCTTTCAGAAAAAAGTGATGCAACCTCTATTTTGCCAGCAATTAGGTATATTTGGAGATCTGAATAAGCTTCCAAAATCTCAAAAGAAGTTACTGGAACTTTTCCAATCATCAAGGCCGTACACCTACCAATTCAATAGCTCCAACAGGCCTTTTCTGGAAGAGAGTCAACTCACTTTTAAAGAGCGCAAAAACTATATTCTTCCCCTTAATGCTGATTATGAGCAACTGAAAAAAGGATATTCCACCAATCTGATTCGAAATCTGAAAAAAGCAGATAAACACAATCTTAAATTCATCACAGCCACAGATGAGGAAACCTGGTTTACCTTTTTAGAAATAAAAATGAATCAACTCAGACTAAATCGTCAAAAAAGGTGGACTCAGCGAATGGGAAGATTAATGAAAGCCGCCATGAACATGGGGAAAGGCTATTTTGCGGTGACAAAAAAAGACGATGAGGTGCTTTCAATGGCATTTATGATGGTGAACGAGAAAAGATTGGTTTATCTCTTTGCAGTAAAAACTCAGGAAGGAGGCAAAATGGGGGCTAATCACTTCCTTATTGACCAAATCATTCGAGAAGGAGCCAGCCAAAACAAAGTTCTGGATTTTGAAGGCTCTGATGTAGAGGGGGTTGAACGTTTTTTTAAAAGCTTTGGGGCAATAAACGAACCCTACTTTAGTCTGGAAAAATGAAAAGTGTCTTTTTGTCATTACTTAAAAAATTGACGCCCAACGTCATTTTCCCTTTTTATCATGCAGTCACTGACCATCCCGCCCAACATTACAAGAATTTGTTTGACGCAAGATCAATAGATTGCTTTTCTCAAGATCTCGATACCTTTAAAAATTTCGGGGACCCGATTGGCCTGAAACAACTGCTTACTATGACAGAGGAAAATTACTTTCCCGGAAGGTTTTTTATGATAAGTTTTGATGACGGACTGAGTGAAGTTTATGATTTTGCTGTCCCTGAAATGGAAAAAAAAGAAGTAAAAGCCACCCTATTTATCAACTCGGATTTTGTGAGTAATGCCGACTTATTTTACAGATATAAGGCATCTTTGATTCTGGAAACCCCCGTTTCAGACCCGATTAAAATATATTCTTTTTTTGATGAAAATGATAAAAATACGAGCATCAGAGAGCTGCTACTGAATATAAAATACCACGAAAAAAAAATCCTCGACCAGATCGCCGAAGCAATAAATCTGGATTTTCACCAATACTTGCAAACTTCAAAAGTTTACATGACGGGCAAACAAATCATGGAGCTTCACCAAATGGGTTATGACATCGGTGGTCACTCGGTGGATCATCCTCTTTTCCATGATATTGATCCGGAGGAGCAATTGTTGCAGGCCCGGCAAAGCTTGGATTTTGTAGAAACCCTGACGGGCACAGATATTAGGGCATTCGCCTTCCCTTTCTCAGATTGGGGTGTAAAAGATGAGTTTTTTAAAAAATGTGATGCTGATCTTACTTTTGGTACAGCAAAAATCAAACAAGATCCTATTAAAAATCATTTCCAAAGGTTATCTTTTGAAGAAAACGGAAAGTCAGGTAGCCAAATCTTAAATAGGGAGTTTTCTGCCTATCTGGTTAAGAGATTAATTGGAAAGCACAGAACCAAAAGGAGATGAGTAAAACTAATGCCCATATCATCACCAAGTCAGAAATAGTTGACTGGATCAACTCAGCCAGTTATTCGCAATATCACAGCATCCCGATCTCAAAACTGAGGGCAGAGTCATACCAACACAATCCCCATGCTGCTGATGACGATCCATTGATTTTTTTACTTTTTGAGAAAAGTCAGCTAATTGCTTTCAGGACAGTATTCCCGGACATTTTATACCTCAATAATGGAGGTAGAATTAAGTTCGCTTGGCTAAGTGGTTCTTGGGTGCATCCGGATCACAGGAGAAAAGGACTATCAACGCTGTTATTAAAAAAGGTGATCAAATTTTGGAAAGGGAATTTAATGTACACCAATTATGCTCCTGCTTCAAAAAAACTGTATGACAAAACAGGTGAATTTAAAACTGTAACTCAATTTTCCGGGATAAGATACTTTACTAAAGAGGGACTAAAGGATAAAATTCATAGCAGATGGCCTATGCTTGAAGGATTGCCAATTGCTACGGGATTAATGGGAAACATACTAAAAGCATTTCATCCTTCAAAAAAAGGGAAAAAGGTAAAACTGTCAAGTCAAATGTATATAAGTACCTCAGGTTTGAACGAGTTGGAAGGGCTTATACAAAACAAGGCCAAAAGTAGTCTCCGAAGGAATAAGTCTGATTTTGAATGGATACTCAATTATCCATGGGCTAACCAAAGTGATGATGCAAAAATGGAAGCAGCCCGCTACCCTTTTAGTTGCTGGAGTCCGGATTTTTTCTCCAAACCGTTACTTATTCAAACTGAGAAATCCAGCTCCTCCCCTCCCCTGATTTGGCCGGTCATCAAAAACGGAGATTTAAAACTGACCTATTGCAGCTACAGAGATGAGCAATTGCCATTAATCGTGGAAGCATTATTGATGCTTATCAAAAATCAAGAACTGAGGACACTGACTATTTGGGATAAAAAAATCAATACACAACTCCAGCATAATAAACATCCATTTGTTTTTTATAAAAAACAAAACCAAATGGTTTTTGCTCATAAAAGCCTGATGGAATCAATAAACGAAGAGCTGAAAATTGATTTTGGGGATGGGGATGTGGTGTTTGTTTGATTAAATCTACTCTTTCTTATAATCAGCGAGTGCCTTTCTCACACTACCAGCCTTAAGAAGCAATTCTTTCGCTGCTTCCTGTTCTATTTTTAACTTTTCCATCAACATACGGCTTCCCCTTTCAACCAGTTTTTGATTGCTGAGTTGCATATCCACCATTTTGTTGTCGAGTACTTTGCCAAGACGTATCATGGCAGTGGTTGTGATCATATTAAGTACCAATTTTTGCGCTGTTCCGGCCTTCATACGCGTGCTACCTGTAAGGAATTCTGGACCGACTACCACTTCAATGGGAAAATCCGAATGTTCAGTAACCGGCGATGCGGAATTACAGCAAATGCAGGCCGTTAGTAAACCTTTTTCTCTCGCTTGCTGTAGGCCTCCAACCACGTATGGGGTAGTTCCTGAGGCTGCAATACCTACTATTGTATCCAACTGATTGGCCTGGTACTGTTGCAGGTCACGCCATGCTCCTTCTGTATCATCCTCGGCAAATTCAACTGCTTTGCGTATGGCGCCATCCCCGCCTGCTATTATTCCTATCACCCAATCGTGTGGTACTCCAAAGGTAGGTGGGCATTCGGAGGCATCGAGTATTCCCAATCTGCCACTTGTTCCTGCTCCGATATAAAACAGCCGTCCACCCAATTCCATTTGTGGTACAAGTTTTTCGATGAATTGCTCTATTACCGGTATTACTTTTTTGACGGCAGCTGCTACTTTGTGATCTTCCTCATTGATTTTTACAAGTAGTTCTCCTATCGACATTTTTTCCAGATGTCTATGGAGTGAATCCGATTCAGTTATTTTTTTCATGTTGCAAAAATAAAGAGATTGGTTGTAATAGTTTGGAGTGCGTTGTTTCTTTAGTATAAGTTAAATATTTTGAAGCGCTTTTATCAATAAATTATACTCAACACTAAAA
>RECS01000146.1 GCA_007693915.1 Saprospirales bacterium
ATTCTTTACTGACTTGTTAGATTAATATTTTTATTTTTGAATTGTCAAAGGTCAAAGGTCAAAAGTCAAAAGTCAAAGGTCAAAGGTCAAAGGTCAACGGTCAAAAACAAAATACCCATGTGATGTAAAAAAAGGAGAATTGGTATGTCAAAATAGATGGCAAGCCAGTATTAAGAACACCTAAATTTGAGAGCCATTAACCTTTTAACAAAACTGAGACTGGAAGCCCAACAAAGCGATTGTCTATCCAACCACAGGTAACTTTTCTCTCCCAATTCAGGTCTGATTCTCGATGTTTTTGTTAAAGTGATTGATTGTTCAGTTCCTGTTGTACAAATAAAAAACCTACTTATATACATTATTTTTATACGTTAGAAATATTATGTACTTTTGCATGCGTTTCTAAGCCCATAATTTCTGTTAAGAACAACTTTATGACAATCAAAAAATATTGATAATTTTTTAAAACTACATCAAATGAAGAATCCATTTACTACCTCATTACACTTTTTATTTTCTGTATCTTTTAGTTTTATACTCTCAATTAACGCATTGGCCCAAAATGATGTAATCTTCACTATCGAAGATGCAGATGCTGCTATTGGAGACACGGTTTGCCTTTCTATTACGGTAGAAAATTTTGAAGAAATTGTTGCCATGCAAGCATCAGTAAATTTTAACCCATTCCTAATTGAATTTATAGATGTAGATGATATTTCACCTATTCTCGGGCTCAATGAAAATAATTTTGGTTTCAGTCAGGTTGATTCGGGCTTATTCAGATTCAACTTTTTTAATGCAAGTGATCCTTTTACATTATCCGATGGCAGTTCTATGTTTTCACTTTGCTTTCGACCGATTGGTCAACCTGGTAGTTTTGCACCGGTGAACATGACTGATTTTCCAATTGAAATTGAGATTATTAAGGATTTTTTGCCCATTGATTTTGTGGTAAATAATGGTGGAGTACAAATTTTACAGTCTGACAATTTCGCTTACTTTTCGGGTAGTTGTGCTGCAGATTCTACGTTACCTAATGGAAGGGTGTTTTTTGAGCTTTTTGGTGAAATTGATGAATTTCCTGTTACTCTTGAATATCAGCATTTGCAATCACCCGGACTTGCAGGGGATTCTACCTTTTCCGGCCCTGTTCTTTTTGAACTAATAACTGTTCCCGCTGGTTTACTGGTTTATTCTTTTTCAAAAAATGGAGTTATCTTTTCAACGGACACCTTAGAAATTTTTAATTATGGAAGTTTGAATCCGGAATTTGATGTAAACCCACCCTCTTGTCACGACAGTTCAGACGGCTCAATTGAATTAACAGGAGTTCAACCTGATGGTATTTATTATGTCAATACTTGGGGTGAGGATGGCATTTTCGAAACAAAAATTGAAGACCTTGCTAATGGAACTTACCTACACTTTATTATAGATCAGGGTGGATGCAGCTACATTGACACCTTCGTCCTAAACACTACCCCTCTTGAGATACAGTCAACAATAACTGACAATACTTGTCCCGGTGATTCTCTGGGTAGTATTTTAGTGGCCGGGAGTGGCGGAACTCCCTTTTCAGGTAACACTTACAGATACACCTGGGAAGCCGGTCAGATGCAAACAACAATAAATACCTTGAGGTCTAATCTACCTGGCGGCATTTATGTGCTTACGACATCAGACAGGAATGGATGTTCAAGTACAGATCAATTTGAAGTGATTAATGAAAATGAAATTGATTTTTCGCCTGAAATTAATAATGTAAGTTGTTTTGGGAGTGAAGATGGAAGTGCATCCTTTACTTTTTCCTATATGCATAGAGAAGGCAGCCCTGAATTTATTTTTACCTTCAGCGATTCTATAGCCAATATTGAAATAGATAGCAATTTAGTATTCATTTCTCCTCTTTTCGGTGGAAATTATTCACTGACTGTAAGCGACACCATTGAAGGTGGTTGTACTTCAACTTTCGAATTTGAAATTCTAGAGTCAGACAGTCCATTACAACTTGAAATTATTGAGCAGTTTGATGAAAGTTGTGAAGGAAATAATGATGGTAGAATTGAAGTAGCCGCAAGTGGAGGGATGGCTGATCCAAATGGTGAATATACTTTTATCTGGACTAATGGTGAGACCGGCGCAATCCTCGACAGCATTGGACCAGGTGAGTATGTCGTAAGAGTAACTGATGCTTTAGGGTGTGAAAGATCTACAATAATTGAAATTGGTACAACAATCTCACCTGTAATTACTGAACTCATTAAACAAGATCCAACTTGTTTTGATTCCGAAGATGGTTCTATTGAAATTGAAATTGAACCGGGTACTGGAGGAGCATTATCAATAAATTGGAGCAGTGGTGATGTGGGTGCACAGATTGAAAATCTTGGCGCCGGTGTTTACTCAGTAGTTGTCTCTGATGAAGCAGGCTGTTCCGATGAGATATCAACAGAATTGGTTGCTCCAGACTCTCTCAACTTAAGCGTTATCATAACAAATGAAAGCATTAGTGGAGCATTTGACGGTGAGGCGCAGATATCTGTAAGTGGCGGAACAGCAACTTATACTTATATTTTTGGGGAAAATAACCCAACATCTAACCCTCTGTTTACTGGACTTACTGCAGGTGATTACTGTGTAATAGTTATAGATGCCAATGATTGCGAAGCTGAGATTTGTTTTACCGTTGATGTAATGACTTCTGTACAAGATATGGATGAAAAAACAATTAAAAACCTGTTCCCTAATCCTGCAAGTGATTTTATTACTCTTGAATTGGAAGGTGCATTGCAAGCTGGATCAAGTATAGAAATAATTGGTATTGATGGCCGATTGCTAAGCACCGAATCAGTAAACAATAATGATTCTCAAATTAGAATTTCAATTGAGGGACTAAATGATGGGGTGTATTATCTTAGGCTTATTGAAGATTTAAATATCCAATATATACCCTTTTCGATTATTCGATAAAAAATAAAACCAGCAGGTTTTTATTTTAATATAACAAATAATGACATTTTGCATTTGATGCATGGAAAAAGAAAAATAGAAATGATTAAAACATTACTCACTAAGCTCACCCTGATAGCAGTGGCTCTTTCAATATCGGTCGCACTTGCCGCCCAAAGCCCATCTCACATTTTAATAGAAGAAACTGATACACGACCTTCAGGACTCAGAAGCTGTGACAATGATGCCGGGACCATAAGTCTTGGTACATTTGAAGGTCAAAGCAATGATATTAACTTGGATACCATGTACCTTTGTTTTGGTGATAGGGTCTTTATTGAGCACAATGGAGACTTTTCGCTTGATGGTGATCCTGATCCAAGTACCCCAGGAGGAATTGGTTACGCATGGTATTCATGTCCGCCCTCAGTAAGCGGCACTGAAATCAGTGATGTCACTGCAGACCCCTGTGTTTTAAATACACCTCCCCCACCTCTTAATGATTTATGGGTATATGTTGACAATCCCAATGGAGATGCACTTTTTCAAAACGGTTTTAACATAGATCCACAAACCACTCTACAAGATTTTTTCAACGATGGAAATCCTGTCCATATCTTTTTTGCACCCATTACTTTTGATCGCCTTGAACCGGGCAATGCACCTGTATTTGAAGAGCAAGGTGGTGAAGGGTGTGTAAATGTCAGAACTGATCAGGTTTTTAGTATAGTTTATCTCAATGCTATTGAAATAAGTAATTATACCGATGATGGTGGCACTGAAGACATAAGTGGTAGTTTTTTAATTGAAGGTGGGTTGCCGGAGTTTAATGGCAGTTCATATGATGTCAGTATGGTTTTAAGTGGAGGTGTCATTGAAGCAGTGATACATTCAACTGAAGTCAGTTCAGGGGAAATATTGGAATTTACAGTTCCCGAACAGGGAACTTATCTTATTACTATATCCGATGGAAAAAGCTGTACTTATCAAGTAGAAGTCTGTGTAGGAGGTTGTTTGGAGGTGATTGTTGAAAGTATTGATGTATTGCCTGATGAAGAGTTTTGTATTGAAGTCTCCGTAGTCAATTTTAATGATATGCTTGGATTTCAAGGTGCAATTATCTGGAATCCTAATGTAATTGAATTAACTTCTTTTGAAAATGTAGGTCTGCCCAATGAATTTACCCCCAATCAGGGATCTGCAGGCAGTGGTTGGATAACTTTTATCTGGTTGGATGAACTTGATGGAGCCACCGGAGGTATAAGCCTTGCTGATAGTAGTGCTATATTTGAAATGTGTTTCAGAGCAATTGGAGATCCCGGCACTTCTTCCATTATCGATTTAGGAGACAGGATTACCATTTCTCTGTTTGGTTTTGATATTACCGTATCCGAAGTAGACATTCTAATCAGACAAGGATTAGTAAATATCCTATTTCCCGAGGAATTGGGTTTTACCCTCAACAAATGTGGCACGGAAGAAGGAACTGATGATGCTACTATTACTGTTACCGGTTTTGGAGGTACACCTCCTTATGAAATTAACATAAGGAGGACTGACGACCCCGGTTTTCTAGAAACAGGCATTATCAGTCAGATAGGAGGGATGTTTACATTCGATGGTTTGACACCTGCAATTGATCCGGTATTTTATGAAATTGAAATTGTTGATTCAGAGGGCAATGCATTTAGTAGTTTAATTTCACTGGATAACACAGGAGCCCCTGAAATCACCCTCACGCCCGAATCACCAACTTGTGGAAACGCGACAAATGGTAGAATTACTGCAGAAATAAGCGGGGAAGGTCCCTTTCAAATCGAATGGTCAAATAATTCCTTTGGAGACTCCATTTTAACCAATATCGGTACTGGTCAATATACCATCTCAGTCACTGACGTCAATGGATGTCGGACAGAAGCAAGTGTAGAAGTCACTTTTGATGAAATCGAAGTAAATGCAATTATTACCAATGCATCCTGTATAGGAATTCCCGATGGATCAATTACTGTAATTGCAAGCGGAGGAGAACCCATTAATGGGAATGAATATCGCTACCGATGGGAAGGCAGAGCACCCCAAACTGCCACTTCAACCACCCTTTCCAATATAGGACCGGGAATATATAGCCTAACGGTAACTGATGCCAACGGCTGCTCGACTGTGGAAAGCTTTGAGGTAGGCTTTGAAATTGGAATAAACATTGAAGATGTAGTAATCAACCATGAGTCCTGTGTTGAGTCTGAGGATGGAAGTATTACTATTGAAGTGAGTATTGACGGTCCGGGTGCAGGCTCTGCTGTCTTTGCTATAAGCTGGAGGGATAATATGGGTAATCTATTAACCTCAATTAGCGGTCCCGGTAATTCCAGCACTGTAAATGACCTCGGTGCAGGCGTCTACAATGCGACTATTCTTGAAGCCACTAGTGGCTGTCTCCTGATTGAGGAGTTTGAGATTGAAGGACCGGATCCCATAGAAATTGAATTGGTACGCATAGTTAATCAGGAGTGTGATGCTCCCGGAACAGGAGAAATAGAAATAGCAGTATTCGGAGGTGAAGCTGCTGATATTGACGATTATCAAATCAATTGGACAGGAGGGGAAAACGGTACACTTATAACTGGTCTCAATCAAGGAGACTATACAGTTACTGTTACAGATTTAAATGGCTGTGAAGAAATTGAAACTTTCACCGTTGAGACCGCTGATGGACCATCTATTGATTCATTTACTATTCAAGAACCATCTTGTTCAGGTTTTCCCGATGGAGCATTAACTGTTAATTTTACACCGGGTTCAGGTGATGTAATTGAAATTGATTGGCAGGATGGGGATAACAATAATTATAGCGGTCCGACCATAAGCAATTTAGCTGCCGGAAGTTATTCTGTTACCATAACAAGTGATGATGGTTGTACTGCTGAAGCATCAGTTGAATTAGAAATAGGAGGAGTACTTGAAGTAGAAGATGTCATATTGGAGTTACCTTCTTGCCCGGGCGAAAGTGATGGAAGAATATCAATTGTTATCGCAGGTAGTATTCCTGACTTGAATTATGAGTGGTCTGTGGATGGTGGTGGTCCTAATGCAGCAGTATTGACAGACATTCCGGCAGGTACCTACTCTGTGACCATCAGTCAGGAAAGTGAAAACTGTGACCCTGTTGAGGTCAATGATATTATACTAGAAGATCCTGAACCCCTTTCTGCTACTTTTGAAGATGTTGTAGCTACTACCTGTCATAACAGTTGCGATGGGAGGGCACAAATTTCTGTAAGCGGAGGTTCAGGCCCCGGAACGTATACCTATCTTTGGGATAATGGTTTAGTAGGGCCATTCAATCCGCAACTGTGTGGGGGACTCAATCCCGTAATTGTTAGTAGTGGAAACTGTATCGATACTTTTTTTGCAGATATCCCTTCCCCAGATCAGGTAGAAATCATTCTAACTGACATAATCGAACCTACCTGCTTCGGAGAACTTAACGGTCGCATTGAAATAGATGTAACTGGTGGAACAGGCCCCAATTATGTACTTACCTGGGATGACGGAACAATAGGTTCGGTCCTTGCGGATGTAGGAGGAGGAACTTATGCCATCGAGGTGATTGACACCAACAATTGTAGGGATACATTTGATGTGGAACTTACCGAACCCGAATTACTACTGGCATCGATAAATCAGGGGCTTTCAACCTCAGTAAGCTGTGCCGGCAGAGAAGATGGGCGAATTGTTGTCAATACTACCGGAGGTACAGGAGAATATTCATTTGACTGGACACCAGATGTAAGTTCCTCTTTTTCTGCAGAAAATCTGGCTGCTGGAGATTATTCGATTATCGTAATGGATGAAAATGGATGTACAGATGAAGTAAGTTATACTGTAGAAGATGCCAACCCTATCCTATTCACTTATACCGATCCTGATTTATTAAATTGCTTTGGTGATGAATTTTTATTTGAAATTCTAACTGCTGAAGGTGGGTCAGGTGGACCTTACTCATATGCTATAAATTTTGGTGCATTAATTCCAACTGAGGAGCCAACTAGCTTGCCTGCCGGTAATTATACCGTTAATGTTTTTGATCCTGAAGGCTGTTCTGCATCTGATACTTTTCGGGTTACACAACCTGAGCAAATTATTATTAATCTGCCGGAGCAAATTGATATACAACTGGGCGATAGTATTCGACTGGTACCTGAAATTATTGATCCTGTACCCACAGTAAGCTATGAATGGATAACCACTAACGACATACTAGAGTGTTATGATTGTCCTGAC
This sequence comes from Saprospirales bacterium, assembly GCA_007693915.1. Classification (GTDB taxonomy): domain Bacteria; phylum Bacteroidota; class Bacteroidia; order Chitinophagales; family Saprospiraceae; genus PWJY01. The sequence continues at coordinate 7,231 of RECS01000146.1, forward strand.
CCAATAGCTACACCAGTTGACGATGAATTGGTTACCCTAAACATAACGAATGCAGATGGTTGTCAGGCATCTGCATCAACTTTTTTCAATTTAGAAGCATTCAGAAATATTTACATTCCCAATGCTTTTTCACCTAATGATGACGGAATAAACGATGTCTTTAGAGTTTACAGTGGTATAGGTGTAAGGGCCATAAGATCTTTCAGAGTATTTGACCGATGGGGAAATAAAGTTTTTGAGCTATACGATTTGATGCCCTCTTCTGATGGGACCCCCGGTTGGGATGGGACAATAAATGGAGAGTTGGCTGCTCCGGGTTCATATGTTTACACCGTTGAGGTTGAATTTACTGATAGCCTGATAGAGTTTTATAGAGGTGAAATTTTCCTGTCTCGCTAATTGGAAATGAATGCTTAAAGTAACAGCACTCTGAATTTAGAATAAAAAAAGTGCGTTATATAAGAAAATGACAATTGCCGGCAATAGACCACTAAGCTGCTGGAATCAATATTATATGTCATTTAGTTTATCCTTTTTGAATTAAAAAATACTCGTGATGAAAAAAAAGATGAAAGACCACAAACTACAACCTGAAAGTTTAATGATGTCTCATGGATACAGACCTGAATGGTCTGAAGGGGCTATAAAGTGTCCAATTTTCTTGACTTCTACTTTTGTATTTAAAACAGCAGAGGAGGGTAAAGCTTTTTTTGAACTGGCATACGGAAAAAGAGAAAAAGCACCAAATGAGGAACTCGGGCTAATTTATAGCAGGATCAATAATCCGGATCTGGAAATCCTGGAAGATAGATTGTGTCTCTGGGATGAAGCTGATGGTTGTGCAGTTTTTGAGAGTGGGATGTCTGCTATCACCACAGTCTTATTAGAGTTTTTATCACCGGGAGATGTAGTTGCCTACAGTACCCCTGTATATGGTGGTACAGATCATTTTTTAAATCACTTCTTACCGAAGTACGGCATTCACGCATTGCCTTTCAGACCAGGTGAAGAAAAAGAAGACCTACAAAAAAAATTGAGTACGGGAGATCTTGGAAAGAAACTTAAAATGATTTTTCTGGAAACACCCGCCAACCCTACTAATACGATTATTGATATTCAAGCATGTAAGAGGATAGCAGACATTTTCAGCAATGATGAGAAAAAGGTTTTTCTCACTGTTGACAATACCTATATGGGACCATTGTGGTCTCATCCACTCAAACATGGAGCTGATTTGGTAGTTTACTCTGCTACCAAATACATCGGTGGACACAGTGACATCATTGCGGGTGCTGTTTTGGGTAATGGAGAAGTTATCACAAGGGTAAAAACACTCAGAACTTTTCTGGGCAATATGGCTGGTCCATATACAGGATGGTTACTAATGAGGAGTCTTGAAACCTTAAAAATCAGAATGGAACAGCAGCAAGCCAATGCAGTCAAGGTTGCAGAATATCTCAATGATCATCCAATGGTAAAAAATGTAAGATATCCCGGTTTGATAAAAGAGGGGACAGAGGCCTATGAAGTTTTTAAGAAGCAATACAGTGGCACAGGTGCAATGGTTTCATTTGAAATACACGGTGGTGAACAGGAAGCTTTTGAGTTCTTAAATAGCCTAAATCTGATACAGCTAGCTGTAAGTTTGGGAAGTACCGAAAGCCTTGCTCAGCATCCCAAAACCATGACTCACGCCGGATTGGATCCTGATCATCAGGAAGAGTTTGGAATCTCAGATGCATTGGTTCGATTATCTATAGGGGTTGAAAACTACAAAGATCTGATTTGGGATATTGATCAGGCTTTCCAAGCAGTTGAAGAATTTTTAAAATCAAACGGAAGGAACATTAACGCATAACCATTACCTGACCTGTTTTTTGATAAATTTCACCACCACAGCGATACTCAACTCTGTAGAGGTAAACTCCCGGGTTGACTGGCTCACCTCGGAAATTGCCATCCCATGAATCTGAAAGCGAAGCCGTCCTAAACATTGTACTGCCTGATCGATCAAAAATTTCAAAAGACAATAATTCTTCAATGATGAATTCATTGGAAATGAAAAAACGATCATTCAGTCCATCGGAATTAGGGGTAAATGCGGTTGGCAGTGCCAAGTCTTTACAAGTCACCTCCTCAGGATCAATAACAATTATCCTAATTGAATCTGTTGTTGTGCAATTATTTTCAGAAAACTCAAGGTAAAAAGTAGTTGTCTCAAATGGCATCATGACTGTATTTCCTTCGAAAGGTTCATCTACTCCCAGTTGAGGATTCCAGGAGTAAAATTCAGTACAATCATCTGTAACCCTGACATTCACAGCGGCATCAATTAAAATAACGGTATCTCTGGTGAGGATTTGATTCGTATTCCTTCTCAGGTTAAACTTTTCCTGACTGTTCAATATTCTGTCGTAAATTCTGAATTCATCGATTGCACCCGTCATAGGGTTGTTGAAATTAGGGACGCAAGGACTACTACCAATAACAATGGGTGCATTATTTGCAAATTCAATCAAGCCACCTGAATTAACCTCTGAGACTCTTTCGCCATCAATAAAAAAAGTATGGCGGCCGCCAGAGCGTTCGAAAAGGACATGAGTCCAACATCTGTTATCCGACAAATCTGCAGTCATTACGACTCGTCTCCCAAGATCCCTGCTGACCTCCAATTCCAATCGATGATTATCTGCACGATAAATCAAATTCATTCCAATAAGAGAGTTGCATTCTTCGAGATGTGACAATACCACAAAGTCACCCGAATTTCTATCCGGTTGAAAATAGAAAGAGACAGTAAAAGTCAGCAAATCAAATGCATTGGAATCTAATATGCTGATATTGTCTCCTGAACCGTCAAAATAAAAAGCGGAGCCAAAAACGCCACAAATACATTCGGGGTCTCCGTTGATTTCACCATCGGGACTGTTTGCGCCGGAGTTTGCAGTGGTGCAATCGTCAAAACTTAAGCTAACTATCGGAGCTTGTCCATAAAGTGAACTGCAGAAAAAAAGAAATAGCAATAGAAACGATACTAAAGGTCTGAATTTTTCCATAAGTGGTTTTAACCATTAAATTTAACCAAAAAGACCTTTCAAGCCTCCTAGGCCACCGGGCATTACTTTGCCTGCCATCTCTTCCATTATTTCCTTCTCCTTGGCAGCGGCTTCAGCCATGGCATCATTTAAAACATTGGTAAGAATATCCTCAATTAGATCAGCCTCACCTTTTTCAATCAATTCCTGAGAAATGTGGATATCTTTGATTTGGCGATCCCCACCGAGCTCAACTTTAACCCAGCCATTGAGGTCGGATTTAGAAATTATCAGATTTTTCAGTTTTTCAGCAACCTCTACTTTTGCGCCCTCCATTCGGGCCATTAAATCTCCAAACATATTTTTTTAAATAAATAACCTGTACAAAAAGAATATATATAATAACAAATACAAAAATCCTTCCCACCTACTAATGGACTTTGACAGGGAACTTACAGCGAGAATAAAGGTAGCTGCAAGCATCATAGGCAGACTAAAATTAGTAAGCATGTCTGTCATTTCCAAAGGACCAAAAAAAGCAGCTACACCGATAACGATATAGGTATTAAAAATATTCGACCCAATTACATTCCCAACAGCAATACCGGCATGTCCACGTTTTGCGGCCAGTATAGAAACGGAGACTTCAGGCAGACTCGTCCCCAAAGCTACTAAAGAAAGAGCTATGATATCGGTTCCAATATTTATGCTTTCGGCAATTAGAACGATGGAATCAATCGTATATTTTGCACTAAAATACACCAAAGCACCACTGACGATAAATATGAGGTAAGTTTTAAAACCCGTCTTTACTTTTACTATATCCTCATCTTCAGTACCTGATAGTGAACTAAAAATAAAGACTCCAAGAGCTAACAGAAGAAAAACAGCCTCAAAGTGATCGATATCGCCATCACTGAGCATTAACCAGAATAAGAGAGCAGAAATAACCAGAGCAGGAATATCATTTTTAAATAAATCAAAATCTAGATTTATTGACTTAGCCACCACAGCAAGTAAACCTAAAACCAAAAATATATTAGTGATATTCGAGCCAATTACATTTCCTAAAACGATTCCCGGTTCCCCTTCAATCATTGCAAAAATAGCAGTAGCCAGTTCAGGGAGTGAAGTACCAAAGGCAACAATGGTTAGACCAATTACAAAAGGGGAAACACCCCAACTTGCTCCTATCTTTTCAGATGCCATAATAAACCAGTCTGAGGATTTGATCAAAAATCCAACCGCCACAGCAAACATCAAGAAATATAGAAATATCAAAGCTCACCTTTTTACCGACTGCAAAGATGCAAAAATCATTTAAGAGTCCTCTACAGCAGAGTCAAATTATTCGTACATATTAGCTTATAAAAAAAGCCCGAACAAAAGCGTTCGGGCTAAATTTACTATGTTTTCAGAAATCGCGAATTACATCATTCCAGGCATACCTCCACCCATTCCTCCGGGCATTGAGTCAGCTCCCTTTTCTTCAGGAAGGTCAGAAACGACACATTCAGTAGTTAGGATCATAGAAGCAATAGAAGCTGCATTTTCTAACGCAATTCTAGCTACTTTTGTAGGATCAATAACCCCTGTCTCTTTCAAATCCTCGTAAACATCTGTTCTGGCATTATATCCAAAACCACCTTCTCCATCTTTCACGCGATTGAATACTACAGACGCTTCTTTTCCTGCATTATCAGCTATGATCCTCAATGGCTCTTCCAGAGCGCGCTTGACAATTTGGATGCCAATAGTCTGATCCTGATTCTCTCCTTCTAGATTGTCCAATGCAGAAATAGCGCGAACAAAAGTAACTCCACCACCTACAACTATCCCCTCCTCAACAGCGGCTCTTGTCGCGTGTAATGCATCATCTACTCTGTCTTTTTTCTCTTTCATTTCTACCTCTGAAGGAGCTCCGACATAAAGTACAGCAACACCACCAGCAAGCTTAGCTAATCTCTCTTGTAGTTTTTCTCTGTCGTAATCCGAAGTAGTACTGTCAATTTGCTGCTTAATCTGATTGATTCTGGCAGTAATCATATCCTGCTCACCTTTACCATTTACAATGGTAGTGTTGTCTTTATCTATAGTAATCTTCTCAGCATTTCCTAAGTGGTCAAGTTCCACGTTTTCAAGTTTGTATCCCTTTTCCTCGGAGATTACAGTTCCACCTGTTAGGATTGCTATATCTTCCAACATAGCCTTTCTTCTGTCACCAAAACCAGGAGCCTTTACAGCAACAACTTTAAGTTGAGCGCGAAGTCTGTTTACTACCAATACACCTAATGCCTGACTTTCAATATCTTCAGCAATTATCAAGAGTGATCTTCCTGCTCCCATCACTTTTTCAAGTACGGGAACGATATCAGCCATATTAGAAATTTTCTTATCGTGGATTAGGATATATGGATTCTCATACTCAGCGACCATGTTTTCACTATTGGTAATAAAGTATGGAGACAAGTATCCTCTGTCAAACTGCATACCCAGTACTTCATCCACATAGGTTTCTGTTCCCTTAGCTTCTTCAACAGTAATTACACCGTCTTTGGTAACTCTCTTCATCGCATCGGCGATAAGTTTACCAATCTCATTATCGTTATTGGCAGAGATTGAAGCAACCTGCTCTATTTTGCTGTAATCATCACCAATGATAGTGCTTTGGTTTTTAATGTTTTCTATAACCACCTTGATCGCCTGATCCATACCTCTTTTGAGGTCCATAGGATTAGCACCTGCCACTACGTTCTTCATACCTGCATTTACCATTGCCTGAGCAAGTACGGTGGCAGTTGTGGTACCATCACCTGCGATGTCAGCAGTCTTAGAAGCGACCTCTTTCACCATTTGAGCGCCCATATTTTCAATAGCGTTCTCCAGCTCAATTTCTTTTGCTACGGTTACACCATCCTTGGTAATATGAGGAGCACCAAAAGATTTTTGAAGTACAACATTTCTTCCTTTTGGTCCTAAAGTTACTTTTACTGCATTTGCCAAAGCGTCAATGCCTTTCTTTAGACCTTCTCTAGCTTTTGAATCAAAATTTATTTCTTTTGCCATTTTGCTTTATTTGTTTTTTTAGTTAAAAAATTAATTATGGATGTCTCAATTATATTATAGTATGATCAGGATGTCATCTTCTCTCATGATCATGTAATCCTGTCCATCAAGTGATATCTCTTGTCCGGCATATTTACCATAGAGGACAATATCACCTTTCTGCACAGTCATTAAATTGCCATCCTTCCCTGGACCAACAGCTACCACTTCACCTTTTTGCGGTTTTTCTTTAGCTGTATCCGGAATAATAATACCACCCTTTGTTTTTTCCTCAGCGGGTGCTGGTTTAACTACAACTCTATCACTGATAGGCTTCATATTTTCAATAGTTTTTTTGTTAAAAAATAATCATACAACAACTCTCTATCACAAGCTGTGCCAAATGAATTTAGGTGACAAAATTGCATTTCCCACTGCCAATTAAGATAAAGAGTGCAGTGGTCAGTTGCCAAAATGACAAAAGGTCCGACGAAATTCGCCGAACCTTTTCTCTATATAAATGGTTTTGGTACTTAATTCTAAAATCCTGCTCCAGGTACTGGAGGTGCTACAAAAAATGTGGCAAGAATACAAAGTGCAAATAAAACTATTCCAAGACCCCAGGTTAATTTTTCTACAAAGTCTGTTGATTTAGCCGCACCAAACATCTGGTTTGCACTCTGTCCTCCAAAAGTGGAATCAACACCTCCTCCCTTTGGGTTTTGAATCAATACCACAAGGGTTAAAATGACACAAACTATGGCTATCAAAATCGTTAATCCTACAAGCATAATTATATATTTTTTAGCTCTTTTTTAATTTGGATGCAAAGTAACTACTTTTTTCCGGATATTTTATCCCTAATTGGCGATACATTTCATTTGCCTCATCAATATGCCCCTGATTAGCCAACAAATCTGCTAAGGTCTCAGAAATTATTTCAGGATTTAATGAGAGGTCATTATCTTTAAGCTTAGATTTTTTAACTTTATTTTTACTTTTTTTCAATTTTTTATTCTTGGTAAATTTTTTCTTATCTTTTTTACTTTTTTTACTTTCTGCATCCTGGTTGAGGTCGTAAGTAAGATCTTCTACTTCTTTGGTTGGAATTATTGTTTGCACTTTACTCTCACTCGGTTCTATTGCCTTAATCCACCTTAAAAATGGAGAAGCTGTAAAATTATTATGTGGTAAGCGAACTCCTTCGGGCTTTTCAATTGGTGAACGTAGTGCTTTCGTCTCTGACTTTATTGGTTCAGATGTACCTACATCAATTTTTTTATCATCCTGAACTAAATTTCTAGAAACAGGAAGTGATTGAAGCTCAATGGATGTTTCCAGTTCATTTTCCTTACCAGCAAGCTGATTGGAAGGTTCTGTCTTACTAATTAATTCCTTAGCTTCTTGACTGAAGGTTTCTTTTTGATTTAATTCCGAAAAAAAAGCAAGTCTGTTCAGCATATACAGGCTGTCCTTACCCGATTGGATCGGGTCATATTCTCCATTGATCATTTTTCTCCTTATGGCCTCCCACCTAAGATTAGCTGAATAGGTACCTGCATTCAAAAACTGATGGATTTCATCATCTGTAAGATGCTCTAGTGGATTGGGTTTATGCTGATTGTATTTTTTCATATTATTTTTCATTACTTAATAATGGGCCTACCAATTAGAAAATGCCGCATTAAATACATCCTCAGTGATTTGCTCAAAAATAGTTTCAATGAGCTGTATCTCCACATCAGCCAAATTCTGATCTGCAGGAAAATCCTCAAAAAAGGAAAAAGTACGCTGCCATTTATCCTCTTCATTTTTCATGCTTTCATATTCCACTCTAATACCTATCGTTAAGCGGTTCAATGCAGTTCTCTCCCCTTGAACCGGATCGAGAGCAGTTACATCATACCTGACTATAGCACCACTGAATATCAGATCTGGATCCACCTCTGATAGGGTCAATCTGGTTTCCCTCCTAATTTTATCCCTTAATGCCTCTGAAAAATCCTGATCAAGTGTTACCGGTGCATTGAGTGCATTCAATTCAAAATCATCTACGTAAAATGTAAACACTTCACGATCAATACTAATCCCCCTAAAAGAATAACAGGAAGTCAGACTGGTCATCATGACGAAAAAAGGTATGGCAAAATAAATTTTGAACATTTTATTGGTCGATATCGTATTGTTTGATTTTTCGGTAAAGAGTTCGCTCCGAAATTCCTAATTCGAGAGCAGCATCTTTTCTCCTTCCCCGATGTTTATTTAATGCTTTTTTAATTAATTGTATTTCATTATCTTCCAAACATAAGTTTTCTTCAAACTCCTGCGCCTCCTCCGACTCGCGATTTCTTCTATTGACTTCATCTATAATGATGGAGCTCAAAGCCTCATTTCTATCCAGCTCGTCACCATAGCTGTCTGAATAAATGGCGCTAGTATGGTCAGGTCCTTGTGAAGGAAAAGAAATTGGTTCAGAAAGTGCCCGCATTTCACCTTTGGAGGGTACTTTCAAGTCATTTATAGCTACCAACTCCAACACAAATTTTTTCAAATCGGAAACTTCCTTTTTCATTTCAAACAACACATTGAACAACATTTCTCTTTCTGTCATCCCATCATCATCAGCAGAGAACTTAGCAATAGCTGGAAGATTCCTTCGAAGCAACTCAGGCTTAATCGACACCAGATCCTCTGCTGTCAGAAAATCACTATCCGTAAGCACTGAGCTTTGTTCTGCAAGGTTTTTCAACTCCCGAATATTGCCGGGCCATGCATAGGCTTCCAAAAGGATTTTTGCCTTCTCCTCAAGTTGAATGGGTTTACTCCTGTAGCGCTCAGCAAAATCGATTACGAAGCGACGAAACAACAGAAAAATGTCATCTTTACGCTCTCTCAGCGGTGGAATATTAATCGGAACTGTATTGAGGCGATAAAATAAATCTTCTCTAAACTTCCCCCTTGCCACTTTATCTTTTAAATCAACATTGGTGGCGGCGATCACCCTGACATCTGTTTTTAGTACCTGAGAAGATCCTACTCTGATAAATTCACCGGTCTCCAATACCCGAAGCAAATAAGCCTGAGTATCTAGAGGCATTTCTCCCACTTCATCTAAAAAGATGGTCCCTCCGTTGACGGTTTCAAAATAACCTTTACGCTCACCGGTAGCTGAAGTGAAGGATCCTTTTTCATGGCCAAATAGCTCAGAATTGATGGTGCCCTCCGGAATAGCTCCACAATTTATCGCTATGAAATTGTTGTGCTTTCTTACACTTTGATCGTGTATGATTTTGGAAAAAACCTCCTTTCCCACTCCACTTTCACCGTAAATCAAAACCGTCAATTCTGTCTTAGATACACGCAATGCACGAGAAAGGGCCTGATCCAGTTTTTCGGATCGACCGACAATACCATATCGCTGTTTTATCGATTGCAGATTATAATTGTCCGGCATTAAGGATATTTTTCGATGACTTTTTATCAGGAAGAAACCATTTCCCCCAGTAAAGTAGCACTGGTGGCAGAAGTTACTTTTACCATAACGTAATCCCCCGGCTTTAAACCATTTTTCTTTTCAAAAACAATCATTTTATTCTGGGAATTTCTACCCTTAAAATCCTGATCGCTTTTTTTGGAATCACCTTCTATCAACACTTTGAAGGTCTTACCTATATCACTTTGATTGTGTTTGAGAGAAATCTGACTTTGCAACTCAATAATTTCCTGCAATCTTCTCTTTTTCACTTCATCGGGGATATCGTCTTCATACTTTTTTGCAGCAAGTGTTCCCGGCCTTTCTGAATACATAAACATATAAGACATAGAATACTGTGTAAAGTCCATGATACTCAGAGTGTCCTTGTGTTCCTCTTCAGTTTCGGTACAAAAACCGGCTATCATATCCGAGGAAATGGCACAATCGGGAATTACTTCATAAATCCTTTTTACTTTATCCATATACCATTCGCGAGTGTAAGTCCGGTTCATCAATTCAAGAACCCTGCTATTGCCCGATTGGACGGGCAGGTGGATGTAATTGCAAATATTCTCGTATTCAGCAATGGCAAACAGGACATCGTCTGTAATATCTTTTGGGTGCGAGGTCGAAAAACGAACTCTCAAATCCGGATGAATATCTGCAACCATTCGCAATATTCTGGCAAAAGAATAAACCTCACTATTCTCAGGATTCTCCCATTTGTAGGAATCCACGTTTTGACCGAGCAAAGTTACTTCCCTGTAGCCGTTTTCAAAAAGCTGAGCAGCTTCAGCGACAATGGTATAGGCGTTTCTACTCCGCTCTCTTCCCCTTGTAAAAGGCACCACACAGAAGGAACACATATTGTCGCAACCCCTCATAATCGAAATAAAAGCAGAAACTCCATTATTGTCCAATCGCATGGGGCTGATATCCGCATAGGTTTCTTCTCGGGACAAAAAGACATTTACCGCTTTCTGACCTGACTCTGCTGTACCCACTAAATTGGGCAAATCCCGGTAGGCGTCCGGACCTACTACCAAGTCCACCAACTTTTCCTCCTCCAATAGTTTCGCCTTCAATCGCTCTGCCATGCAACCAAGCACACCCACCAAAGTTCCGGGTTTACTCCTTTTGACTTTATCAAAAATTCGGAGCCTTTTCCTTACCGTCTCCTCAGCTTTTTCGCGTATTGAGCAGGTATTAATCAATATCAGATCCGCCTGTTCCATATCGCGGGTGGGTTTAAATCCAACCTCACCCAATACCGAAGCTACAATTTCACTGTCGCTGAAATTCATCTGGCAGCCGTAGCTTTCAATGTAAAACTTGCGCGAATTGGGATCCGGATTAAATTCATCCATCTGTTCAAAGATTTCTCCTTGACGTTTGGGGTCTATTATTTTTGGAATGGCCTCTAGTGTCGGATTGTTATTGTACATCTGCTATTCAATTTATAAGGATTGCAAAGATAGGGAAAAAGATATTTTTAGTGACAAAATGGCAGAAGAAAAGATTTTTATTTACTACTGATGGGTATTATTTGTATGCGATAAAAATCGCAGGTGAGTAGTAGCTTCGACTGACGCTCAGCACAAGTAGTTTTGAGTTTGAGTTGATTTAAAAATTTTGATACTTTTGGTACATATCCATTCTTTCTGGAATCTCTAATTTTTGTTTAAAAAGGTTTTTTTTGTATCTTTACTGGTCTTATTTTGGAAGGTAATTTTTTTAAAGATTATATAATGGGGACAATCACCATTTACAGCGACTTATACGCCAAAAACTTTAGTTCAATACTGGTAACCACCTGGAAAGGAATATACCAACAGTATCTTACTTTCCTTCAAAATGGCGAAGTTGATTCATCAGATCACAATACCCTCAAACAGTACAGTAGTCTTTGCTCTG
>RECS01000178.1 GCA_007693915.1 Saprospirales bacterium
AATTGAATCCTGTGGAGATTAAATTAAAATACAGCTATTTTTTTAGGACCGCAGAAATTTTAGGATTTGGCTTTATTGAAGAAGATATTGAAAAAAACAGATTTGATCTTATGGTGTCCTATCCTTTAGAGTTTGGAAAGAAAAATTCAAGGAGATAGCTGATGTCTTAAATACGGCAATAAATAAAAAAACCACATAGGCACATAGAAAACATAGAAAAAACTATGTCATACATCTGGCTTGATTAATTCAATATCTAACTATGTGTTTTTAAAAGTCAGAAATAATTAAGGTTATCTAAAAGTACAAGGGAATAATATTTAAGGTGCGGCGTATTTTGTGGAATAGGGTGGCTATGATATAAAACAATGTTGATTAAAACATAGGAGTCGATACAAAATTGGATGGAACCCTTTAAAAGATTAATCTTTCTTTTTATCCTTGGTTTTTAAAACCTTGTTTCGGCATGTGCAGGACACCGCCCTTCGGCGCCGCTATTAGATTTGCATTTGTAAATTTACAGGTCATTTATTTATTAATCGACCTGCACAACCAGAGGGTAAAGGTGAACTATTTCGGCAGGCTCAATAACCATATTTCGACTGCGCTGCAAACCTGCAGGGTTTTGAAAACCCTACAGGTTAAGCTTACCCGCCTAGCTATCTTATACTTATTTAACGAAGAAGTTCTAACACTCCCACCAATCTAAAAACCTATTAAAGCACCCTGTGGGCAAAATATAAAACCCAAAAATTTATATCTTAGCCAATAAGATATAAACTAAATTAGCTACCTATACCTGTATTTTGTCTAACACCCCTTTTTTGCTCCAATCCATTCAGTTTGCAAATTTTTACTAAATTTATCCTCTTATTCATCAGCGGAGAGTTATATGCAATCATACAAAATAGTCAACGATCCCATTTATGGTTTCATCAGTGTACCTCGTGGGATTTTTATGGATATTTTGGATCATCCATGGTTTCAAAGGTTAAGGCGAATTAGTCAATTGGGGTGTTCTCATCTGGTTTATCCCGGAGCTGTGCATACCCGATTCCATCATGTGATGGGTGCTTTTCACCTGATGCAAAAAGCCCTGCAAGTTCTGGAAGCAAAAGGCACAGATATATCGGAGGAGGAAAAAAAAGCAGCCTGCCTCGCCATTCTTTTACACGATCTGGGACATGGCCCTTTTTCTCACGCATTGGAGGGACACCTACTGCCATTTTCTCATGAAGAGATCACCTATGCGCTCATTCAAGAATTGGACAAGGAAATGAATGGCGAATTAGAAATGGCATTATCTATTTGTCGCGGTCAACATCCAAGAAATTTCCTGAATCAACTTGTAGCATCACAACTGGATATGGACAGAATGGATTACCTCAGTCGCGATAGCTTCTATACCGGAGTAGCTGAAGGGGTCATCAGTTATGACCGAATTACACTCATGCTGAATACGCATAATGACAACCTGGTTCTCGAGGAAAAAGGGATTTATTCTCTGGAAAAATTCCTCACCGCCAGAAAACTGATGTATTGGCAGGTATATCTTCACAAAACTGCTATGGCTGCGGAAAAAATGTTGCTCTCGATAATCAGAAGGCTCAAAGAATTAATTAAAACGGGTCATGAGCCTGAAATTTGCCCCCTTCTAGCAGATATCCTGAAAAATGGAGATCTTTACAAAACCGACAGAAATTGGATTTCTGTTTTCACAAAACTAGATGACATCAATGTACTCTACAGCATCAAAAATCTTACCCAATCAAAGGATAAGGTATGTCGCGAACTGGCTTTGCGATTTCTCAACAGGAAATTATTTAAAGTACAGTTGGTGGATGAACCCATTTGCTCTGAGCGGGTTTTAAAAGCTGTGGAAGTTACCGCAGAAAAATTGGGATTGAGTAAAGATGAAGCAGACTTTTTTGTAATACATGGGAGTGAGAGCAATACTGCATACCGGATCAACAGGGATGAGATTCATATTTTGAAAAAGGATGGGAGTATTCTACCCTATTCCCAGTTTCCCAACCAGATTGTGAGTTCCGGTAAAGTGGAAAAGCATTACTTCATGGGAATTGAATATTTTTAGTTTTTAAAAAATAAAAAATGCATAAAGAATTTAATGATCAGCAAATTTTTGATTTAATCAATAAGGAAGAAAAAAGGCAAACTGAAGGAATTGAACTCATTGCCTCTGAAAACTTCGTTCATTCAGAGGTTTTAGAAGCAATGGGCAGTTGTCTCACCAATAAATATGCTGAGGGTTATCCGGGAAAAAGATACTACGGTGGATGTGAAGTAGTTGATCAGGTTGAACAAATGGCCATTGACCGACTTAAAGAATTGTTCGGAGCAGAATATGCCAATGTACAGCCCCATAGTGGATCGCAGGCCAATGCAGCAGTCTATCTGGCACTTTTGAAGCCGGGTGATACTGTTTTGGGATTTGATCTGGCTCATGGAGGGCATTTAACTCATGGTTCTCCGGTGAATTTCTCGGGAAAACTGTACCGTCCTGTTTTCTATGGAGTAAATGAAGAGACCGGTCGAATTGACATGAATGAAGTTGCAAAAATTGCTGAAAAAGAGCAGCCAAAGTTAATCATCTGCGGGGCATCTGCCTATTCAAGAGACTGGGATTATGAGGCTTTTAGGAAAATAGCAGATTCATGTGGAGCGGCACTTCTAGCAGATATTGCTCATCCTGCCGGTATCATTGCCGCAGGAAAGCTAAATGACCCACTTCCCTGGTGTGATGTGGTGACGAGTACTACCCACAAAACTTTACGTGGACCTCGTGGAGGTATAATAATGAGTAGCAGAATAAAAGACAATCCCCTTGAAATAAGAAACAAAAAAGGAGACCTTCGCAAAATGTCTGTCTTAATGAACAGTGCTGTATTCCCGGGAACCCAGGGCGGGCCATTAGAGCACGTGATCGCTGCAAAAGCAATTGCCTTCCAACAAGCGAATTCCCCCGAATTCAGAAAATACATCGATCAGGTGCTAGAAAATGCCAAGGCGATGGCAGATGAATTCTCTAGACAGGGTTATCACATTATATCAGGAGGCACTGATAATCACCTGCTGCTTATAGACCTAAGGTCAAAAAATATAACAGGCAATGTAGCTGAGGCTGCTTTACAGCGTGCCGGAATAACCGTCAACAAAAACATGGTACCCTTTGATGAGCAGCCCCCTATGATTACTTCAGGAATTCGCATCGGTACTGCAGCTTTGACTACAAGAGGGTTAAAAAGCGAAGAATGCAGGCAAATTGTACATTGGATGGATCAGATTATTTCAGCTCCAGATCATCCGAGGCTAGCTGCTCAGATAAAAGACATTATTCTTCATTTCATGAGGGAGCGACCTATGTTTGCGTGGTAGGAAAACACCTAAATTAGGTTTTTTTTAGATACTCATCCAATGGCTTGAATTTTGCATTTTCAAATTGAACATTAAAGTTTTTCCATGAAATTTAGAATTGGTTCAATCCCACTCACGTATTAGTTCTAGGGAAAAATAAGCAAATTTTAAAGTTAGACTTTAAAATTGTCGGCATAATTTAAAGTACCACTTTAGATTATGCGGAAAACGGCTGGCTAACAGTTCACTCTTTTATTGATATCCCCTCTTTGGATATTTTAAATTGGATCTGAGTGAGATTTAAATCCAACCAAAGCTTTTTCACTTTTCCCTGAACCCAAAATACTAAAATTGAGTTTAAGGGAAAAGAATCCTATGAACATCAAATACATCCCCTTTCAAGAAATCGACAAAGTCAAATGGAACTCCTGTATTCACTATGCTGTAAACAGTGAGGTGAGCGGATATTACTGGTGGCTAAAGGCGGTTGTAAAAGAATGGGATGCCATAGTGGAAGGGGATTACGAAAGCGTATTGCCTGTTTTTAAACGAAGAGATCTGTGGGGTAGAAATTCCATTTACCAACCACAGTTGGTGGATAAAATAGGCATTCAGTCCACCCATTTACTCTCTAGAAAACGTATTGTGAAGATGTTGGAACTACTCCCGGAATACCATTCTGTTCAGATGAAATTTAATGAAATGAACATTATTCCACCGGATTTCGAGGGAACTGCAATCACGAAAAAAGCCTACAGGATTTTACTTAACAAAACTCATCAAACCTTAAGAGAAGCTTATGGCATGACAGCGCAGGCATTATTAATGAAACCGATGTCTGACGATTATTATTTTCAAATGATGATGAAGCCGGAGGATATTGTCAATTTTGCCAAAAGTCAAAACCAACTGCCCTACGATGAGCATCAAACCCTAAGGGTTTTTTACAATCTGCTTCACAGAGGTACTTTGGTGAGTACAGTCATCCAAAACAGAAATAGAGACGTCATAGCTATGATGGTGTTCACTTATCACTTGAAAAAGGTCAAAGTCCTCTTATCCTGCCAATCGGAAGAAGGCAAAGCAATTAATGCTGTTTACAGACTGTATGACCACGTTTTTAACCTGCATCAACAAAAGCCGCTAATGTTTGAATTTTTCCAAACAGATGCAGAAGTAGCCAAAGAATTAGGAGCTGAGGAATACAGCTATTGGGAAATCAATCAATTTGATTTATTGGGAAAATGGTCCGAAAGGCTCGAAAAAATAAGCCTTTTCAACTGATGATTCATTTAAAAAGGGGTATCTGACATCGGTAAGATATAAGCCATGAGCAGGTACACTCCAGGCTTTTTCCAGTCTTTTTTGATGGTGAATCGCTGAGTGAATTTCTTCAAGGGAAGTTTTTCCCAGACCTGCATTTAAACAAGCGCCAACCATAAGCCTCACCATACCCCTTAAGAATCTATTGGCTGAAATCTCCATTACCAAGGTATTCTCGAAAAGTTGGCACCAGGATAATCCGTATATATTGCAGCGATAATTCTTTACATCAGTATTGGTTTTGGAAAAAGCATAAAAATCCTCGCCATTTGCCAGGATCTTAGCCGCTTCTGTCAGTATTTCAATATCCAATTGTTTGAATTGCCTAAACCAGAATACCTGATCTATTTTAAACGGATTCTTTATCCCACTAATATAATACCTGTATGTTCTGTGATGTGCATCAAATCTTGCATGAGCTTCATGGCCTACGGGGATCAATTCCTCGATGTAAATACTATCGGGAAGTAGGGCATTCATTTTAAAAACAAAGTGGCCGAGTTCATAATTTAACTCTGCATCAAAGTGAAAATAAAAACAGGATGCATGCACGCCGGCATCAGTGCGTCCACATCCTGTTATATTGACTTTTTTCTGAGTAATTGTGGCAATTGCCTTTTCTAAAGTAGCTTGAACAGAAACCCCATTGGGTTGATTTTGCCAACCAACAAATGAAGTACCGTTAAAAGCTATACTACCGAAATATCTCATTCGGCAAAATTAAGCCATTAACTACTATTAAAAAATAAAAAACTAAATATTAGTCCCGAGCTGCCATTGACCCGTAAGCCAACGCACCACCTGCCAAAGCAATATCCTTTAAGAAGGCTGTCATGGAATTTTGATCACCATCCATTGCTCCCGGTAAATGAAGAGCAAAAGCAAATATCAAAAGCATAATTGCCAGTAAGAAGCAAGCTAACCTATCCTTCTTCCGAATAATAATACTTACACCGGCAGCAACTAATGCCAAACCGGTAAAATATATCCAAAATACACCACCAGGAATGGGCACCCAACCCGCCATAGCATCGGCATTCATAAAGTGGAAAACACCGAAAATAATCATTGGAATTGCAAACAAAAATCTTCCTAATTTAAAAATAGCATCCATAATTTTAATGATTTTTGATTAAAGAATATCCGCAAGTTACAACAAACTTTTTTATATTTAAAAAGTTCATATAAATTTTTTATGAATTTATTATGAAAAAATTAAATGAGATTTAAAAAAGGACACATTGTGTTTCAAAATACCCGGATTTTGGAAAGGCTCCAGTATCACCAGAACATCCAACTTAACTTCATATAAACAGCCTTATCGTTCCTACAAATTAAACTTTAGGGCACTATATTCTCCGTAAATTTTCATTTTTTCTTGGGGTTTGCTTTGCGTTCTTGCCTTGATTCCATTTCGTTTCAATCACCTTTTGGTATTTATTAAATTTCTCACAGAGAAATAACTCATTGTCCCACTCTATTAGTAATCGTCCCACCTCCGTTATTAAGCTTTCTTTACCTCCACTTGTTTTCTATAAACTTGCTAAACCACAAGTTGAGATAGCACAGATATTTATTCCCTGTGGGTTTATTCTTTTTCCAGTGCCGGATTTGACGTATTTTGAATCTTGCTTTTTATGTCTCTGTAGCGTTTTTCTACTTTCATAAATTCTTCATAACTTTCTATTAATTTCCGGTCATCAATTGATTTATAATTTAAATCTGTTGGTAACAAGTAATAGCAAAACCAAAATATCAACCTTCAACAACTTTACTGCCTTTTGTAACTTATACACGGTTACTTTATCAAGCAGCTATATTATTAATTCTGGATGACTTTTAACTTTTCAACCATCTCCTCAATCAAGAAAACAAATTCTGATAATGAAAAAAGAATAAACTTGAAATCAGAAACAAATGAACTATTTCTGCGGTCAGTGGGTTTTCAATCCGCAATAAACTATCCTGAAGTAAGAATGCAAGAGGTACTGCTATAAGAACCATATGTTGTAAACTTATTTCAGGAAAAAGAACAATAGAAATTCCATAAAACAACAACAACCAATAAATGATATCGATATTCTTTTTAGCTCTTAATCCTTTTCGAGATGTATAATATTGGAAGTTCAAAAGGACAATTAATATGGAAGCAACAATCAGCATCAGGGGAATTAAAAGCTCCACGGTAAGAGGAAAAATCGGAAACTGCAATCCAAATTCAGGTTTCAAATAAGAAGAAATAAAACCTACCAAATCACCTTTAAGGTAAAAATAAGTTCCTGTCAAAAAATAAGGAACGATAAACCCATTAATCATCAACAAAAAATCTACCATGCGTAAAGATTTCAGGACAAAACCTCCGATTATCATTACGGGAATAAAGATGATGAAAGGGAAATAAATTAAACTTGCCAAAGCAAGCCACAGAGCGCAATTAAAAAGATAGCCATTGTCCTTGTGTCGATTGTAAATATCAAAGAGGTTGTAAAGGGCCAGAATTAGAAAAAATTGTCCAATGATCAATCCCGACAATATTTGAAAAGCGGGAAAAAAGGAAGTCAAAAGAATAAAAATCAAACCTGGAAATAGTGCAATCTCATTACCCATTCGAAAAATGATACTCATTCGATTGATCAGAATCGCCTGAATAAAAATCAATAAAACAAACAGAAAAGCACTGCTAATCGGATAATTCAGATTCATGGTTTCCAACCAATTACTTAGAATTCCAATATTGATACCGCTCGTTGCAACAGGCTCTGCAAAAAACATCCTGTGATTCAATAACAGCGCATAAGGAAACAATAATAGGCTGTTCAACAATTGGTTTACCCGAAAAATTTGAAGCACAACAATAATGGTTGAATTCGAAAAATAAATCAAATTTATTACTTTTTCCTTCGATTCAACTAATTAAGACCAATAATTATGGCAAACTACTTTAGAGAAAAAAAGAGTAGTGATGTTAATGGTCAATAAGTGAGACCGCTCCGGAAAACCTTTTTTTCACAAATTATTACAAAACCCGAGAGTATATATCAATACCAAAAAATATAAATTTGTTAGCCCATTAATGCAAATGACCAACAAATTGGAATACCCCAATTACCTACCTGCTTATTATTACATTTTGTGCTGCTCTAAGCTCCCCACTTTGAATAGCAATTAAATAGATTCCATCTTGGAAATTTTCCATTTCTATCGCCATGTTGCTTTCCAGCTGTCGCTCTCCTGAAAGCAACAATTTGCCATTCACATCCATTATCGAAAACAAGATTTTACTTTCCATCCAATCTTCTGACTTTACGTAGATAGTGCCTTTTGATGGATTAGGAAAGACACTCAATGGCTGATTGGAAATGGCAATATCTTTCACTGAACTAATGGCATCTTCTCTGATTGCGATGTCAAAAATTTCTATACCCTTCCAAAATGCTCTGTCATCAACAACAGTAAATGTAAAGAAGTCATCTGCCTCATTGTCAATTTCGGCTCTGTAACGCAGTCTCCTTTGATCAATATCTGCTTGAGTAAATATTGAACCTACACTTAATTCTTCTTCCTCCAAATACAACAATCCAAAAGAGGGAAGTTCCACTACCGTAAAGACAATACTATTAGCAGCAGAAACCTGCTCAGCTCTTAAAAGATCCCTGCCAATAGTTGTTCTTTCCTGAAAAGGAGCGAACAGGGTATCGTTTCTCAGTACACTCAATTCCCCTGCACTTACATTTGCGCAGACTGCCAGCTTCCATTCCTGCAAAGTACCGTTGGAGCCTCCTGTTCTATGTCTTTTTACTTCAAGCTGCCATTCCCCTTCCAAACTCTCCCCCCTAAAATCAGAAAGATTTCCAGCAGGCTTTACTACCCTATATTGATTTAATTGACATTCGAGTTCTAAGGATGAATTATCATCGAATCCAAGATTATAATGACTCAAATTGCCACAAAGTCTTGAAAAAAGGGTTACCCTCGTTTCAGAAGGTGAAATTAAGGAAATACTAATATCTCCAACCCCTGGTTGCAATCCTCGAACTACGGGCAGATTCAACTCTGTTACTTCTCCTTCCAGGTCGAGATTAATGGTTGAATACCTTTCAATCGTCGGATTGCCCGAGGTGCCACCCGGCACATTCAGTGGCAAATCTGTTGCTGAAAACTCCTGACAACTCAAAGTCCTTGTCTGAAAAACCGAAACAGAAATATTGTCACTCAATCCACAGACATTTTGAGGTCTTATTCTCCAATAATAAATCGTATTGGTATCAAAAAAAACTGCCGGATTTAAACTGTCAATATCACCCACCATTTGCTCGTGAACAATATATTCCGGACTGAATGAAGGATTGGTCGCTACCTGAAAATCATAAGCGGTTGCATTGGCACTTTTTCCCCATTGAAAAGTAATGTTCTGCCCAACCCCTGATGAGCCTGACTCAGGAAATGACAATTCCAAATCAGAAAAATCCTGGGAAGCCAACTCCAAATAAATTGTTCGGCTAAGGGTATCTTCTCCGTTAATTAAAAGGAAAGTCCACTCCTGATCACCGGTAAAATTAGATGCATTTAGGTCAAAGACTAATTCTCCCTCCTGCCCTGCCACCAACTGATCCGGGAAATCAACAACCAAAGCTCCCTCTGGTAGCTCAGAAATCAGTTTAACTTCCAGCGTATCACTAAACCCCCTCAAACCGGCAACAGAATAGGGTATAGTCAGGACATCAGGGGTACATATTAATCCCTGATAAGGACGGTAGGAAAAAGCATATGTCGGCTCCTCCATCTCATTGATTACAAAATTAGGTCGCGAGATATTAAAAAAAATGTTATCGGCAGCCCTGATTTTTATTCTGTTATTGTTTCCTGAAACGTCAGGCAGATTAACAAGGGCAGAACCATTGTTTGGTGCACTTTCAACTAATATATGGTCGTAATTAAACCCTCCATTGGTCGAAAGTAAAATATCCACTGCTTTACTGTTGACCGGGTGCGCATTGGTATTTGCTACATCCCATCGCACTTCTATCAGATCCCCACCTGAGTAAACCGCCGTATTATCGGGATAATCAACAGTAAAAGGACCTGCTGATGCAGTCGCTAAGAAATTTACCTGATCCCATACCGCTGCTGCTCCCTCCGGGAAATCATCTCTGACTGTACATCTGAATCTCATATTTCTACTGTAGGTAGGAAGCATCTCTACCAAACTATTATTGTTATTGATAACATCCGGCAATCTGGGGAAATATCGTGTAGGAGAACTCACCGGCTCATAAGACCTGAATAAAGGGGCGTCTCCAAAAGGTTCGCCAAGCGGGCTGCCCACACTCAAATCGTACTGCTCCCAGCAAAAAGTAATGTTGTCCCCATCGGGGTCAATGGCATCGGCAGTCAACTTGAACGGAGTACTAATCGGGATATAAAATCCATCCTCATAATCCAGCGTCAAAACGGGCTCTCTGTTTCCTGTATGAACCAATTGAGCGCAATTTCCGGCTTGACTGGAAAAACGCGAATAGAAAACAAACTGATCCAATGAGCGAACATGAAAATAATTGTGATTATTTCCCTGAATATTTTGACTACCACAAGAACCGGCATATGACATTATAGTAGAACCCGAACCCGGTTCAAAAGCAGATCCACCTGCTCTTTGTCCCTCCTGACCCGGACAAAAGTCCCAAGTGTGTGAAACAGTAAACTGATGTGCCACTTCATGAGACATAATCCTCCTGACAATAAAACCAATATTATTACTTGAATGGCAGGTTACACCCCTTGCTTTCCCGCCCGTACAGGCCAATCCACTAACCACACCGCCCACGTCAGTACATCCTCCTGTAAACACATGACCTACGTCAAAAGAACTAAAAGAAATTCCACCACCTATAGTTATAGCTTCGGTATTTTGACCCAACAATCCAATACCGTTGTTGATATTATTGTAGGGCTCTGTTGCAGCATCCAGGAAAATCAATCGGTCGTTATTGGGAATCAAAACCATCCTTATTGCTACTTCTCTTTCGAGGATTTCATTTAGTAAATTAACTGCCGTATTCAGGGATGCCATAACTGATTCTACCGTGCCACCCTTCATACTAGAGTAAGCGCTTGTGGTGGCAAGAGCCAATCTGTACTCTCTTAAATCCAGAACATTATCAGCACTTCTCATCTGAGCAGCTCCACCTTCTTCCATCTCTTTTTCTACCCTCTGCAAGGCTTTGGCATACTCTTCCACCGCATCCACACCGCAACTAAGAGCATGTCTGAATTCATCGTCAATAATAACATCTCTGCTAAAATAAACTACATATCTCCCGGGCTCCATGGAATGATAGGGCTCTATAAACAGCTCCCCTTTTTCTGTTTGCAAAACAGCATTCATCCCAAATGGGGAATAAGATATCCTTCCGGAAAGATGAGAACTTAATTCTGAAACTGCCCTGAAAGATCTGATGTCAGGAAAACGCTCTGCCAAATCAGGATGCATTACACTCGATTCTGCTAATCTGAAAAAAGTTTGGCTGCCATCCGGAAAAGGAATAGGAATAATCGCTTCGCTGTCAAATCCCCTGTTTATTGAGGAAGGTGCTTTTTGCAGTATTTCTTTCACCTTATTTTCATCCAGATCAACAATGGCATACTTCATGGAAGGAAAATCAAAATCAGATCTTCCCTGCACTACAGCAGATTCCTGATCAACTTGAGTAACTACCGTCCAGACATCAGAAGCATAAGCATGATAAAGGCATGAGAATATAAATAAGGTACTGAGTAAAAGAGTTTTGCACTTCATCTATTAAATATTTTTGTATGCTCTTTTTCTATTAAATTAATTTTCCAACTAGTGGGCTCATTCAATAATAAACTTTTGACTTGCCTGCCCTTTTTCACCTGTTAATCCAAGGAAATAAATACCTGAAGAGATTCCATCTAGATCCAATACATTGAATTCTCCAAGTATAACCCTTTGTCTTTTTACTACCTTTCCATCGACAGATACTACAACCAACTGAACGGTCTGTCCCTCCCAACCTTTCAAGGCATATTGCAAATAAGATGATGCAGGATTAGGAAAAACGCTAAGCAATTGTGAAGGATCAATAATATTAAGTTCAGAAACATTTACAGTTTGGTCAACAACAATATTGAAAGTTTCTGTCCCTAACCACCCACCTTGTCCATCTGATACAACAAATCTGAATCCATCCATTTCATCCGAATCAAACAATGAATTGTAAATCAATCTTTCTGAATTAATATCCGCCTGAGTAAAAGTACTACCCACATTAAGTTCACTGCCATTGAGTAATAAAGAACCGCGCAGTGGAACTGAAACTAATGTAAAGACAAGATTTTGCGCTTCATTATCTGTTTCATCTGCCCTTAAAACCTGCCTGTCAACCGCTTTCATGTCGAGTGGCTTTAGGAAAAGCGTATCGTTTCTCAGTAGATTCAAGTCCCTTAGACTTACATCTGAACACAGCTCAAGGCTCCAGTTTTGAAAATTTCCAAACCCTCCTCCTTCGTTACTTACTCTCAACATTCTTAATTTCCACTCGCCTTGAATTGGCTCACCCACAAATGTACTCAATGGTTCCTGTGGAATAAACTGATTGCCTGAATTTACTGACGGGCAAGATATCTCGCTAGGAGCATTATCATTCAAGCCAAGATTGTAGTTGGCCCAGAATCGACAGACCCTATTAAAAAGTTCCACTTCCGTTCCTGATGGTGAAATCAGATAAGCGGCAAGATCTCCTACAGAAGATTGAGTGCCCCTTATATTCGGAATAATAATTTCCGTAACTTCACCGGAAAAAGTTAAATTAATAACTGACTCAGCACTCGACCCTGTACTTCCTGCAATATTTTGAGGCAAATCAAAAGGCTCAAAAGCGACACAATCTCTAGTTCTTGTTTGAAATGCAGCCACCTCACTAAATGGACCAAAACCACAATCGTTAAATGGTCTCACTCTCCAGAAATAGATACTGTTACTTTCTAGGATAACATCAATACGAACGGAATCGGAATCAAAAACAGTGTTGGTGTAAACAATAGTCCCCTCTGAAAAAGATGGGTTTTCCGAAATTTCAATATCGTAACCTAAAGCGTCGGGAACAGCCTCCCATCTGTATGAAGCCACTTCATTTACGCCTGATGTACCATCCAAGGGGAAGTTAATATCAAAAGCCCTGAAGTCACTTGGTATTATATCAAAAAATACCGTCCTATTTATGGTGTCACCTTGCCCGGAAGTTAACCTAAAATCAAGTTCAAAATCACCACTGACAAAAGTATTAGAGAAGTCCAGTTCAAACTGATAATTTTCACCCGGAATAATTTGATCGGGAGCACTAAGTATTTCTGCACCCTCGGGAAACTCACTCAACCACTCAAATTGAAGGGTATCGGAGTATCCTTGAACTTCCTCCGTCCACAAATTAAAAACAAGATTATTTTGTGGGGCGCAAATGGTTCCGGGATAAGCATCATGATTTACAAGCAATAAGGGTGCTTCTGCCTCCTGAATGATGAAGTTGGTATTTGATATATCAAAAAATATGTTATCAGCAGCTCTTACTTTAATGCGATTTAAATTACCCGGCACATTGGGAATTTGAACCATTGCAGATCCATTATTAAAAGCTCCTTCAGTAAGTGTAATTGGGTAATTAAACCCTCGGTCATTGGACAACAAAATATCAACACGCTTACTATTTACAGGAGGCATATCTGTATTGGCTACATCCCATCTGACTTCTACCAGTTCTCCTACCTTGAAAGTATCTCTCTCATTGGGAAATTCTACCAGAAAGGGACCTGCATTTAGGGTGGATCTGAACCTAACTTGTTCCCAATCTACTGCACCACTTTCGGGATTGTTGTCTCTGACTATTAGTCTGAAAGTAAGATTACGGGTAGTATCGGGTAACAGCTCATATGGTTGATTTCTGTTGTTGACCAAATCGGTTAACCTTGGAAAATATCGATAAGGAACATCAACCGGTGGAAAAACCCTGAATAAAGGTGAATCACCTATTGAGGTACCTAAATTCGGATAAGGATCCAGGGTTGGGCCAATATCGTACTGCTCCCAGGAATAGGTCAATTCATCATCATTCAAGTCAGTGGCAAAACCCTCCAACTTAAACGGGGTAAGAATGGGGATATGAAATCCATTTTCATAGGGCAATTCAACTACAGGGGGAATATTGTCTGTGGGCAATTCCACAGCACAGCTATTTCCATTACCCACCCTGCTAAACGCCCTCATCACTTCTATGGAATTCACATGAAACATGGGGTCAGCATTGGACTGAATATTATTGGGATTTGGACAGATGCCGGCGTATGCCATAATCGTTGTACCTCCTCCGGGCTCATAGGCAGTTTCAGGATTAACATTTTGACAAGAATACATGGTGTGAGGTGCTCCAAACTGATGACCCAACTCGTGGCAGACGATAGAAACGATAAACGGATCATTGGCAGGAAAAACATGATTAGAAACTCCTCTACCCTTGCTATTGGGATTGCACAAAGAAAAAAGACGTGCCAAACCATTAGCAGATTGAGGATGTCTTCCAAAAACATGACCTATATCGTAATTGGAGTTACCGATAATGTCATCAAGTACATTCTGATTGTGACCAATCATTTGTTCGCTATTTCCATCCTCATACCCGTCTGTTTGTGGATCGGTAAAAATGATCTCATCGTTATTTTCGACCAAAAGAAATCTAACTCCCAAATCTGTTTCAAAAATAATGTTGACTCTGTTCATAGCGGTTACTATTGCAGATAACCCCTGCTGAACACTCCCTCCGAAAAACTGCGTATATCTTCCCGTCCCAACTACTGCAATTCTGTAAGTCAATAAAGACTGTGTTTCACTCAGCGACCTATCTTCGGACATGGTTCCCTGATGAAGCATATCTGTATATTCTCTGATATCGTGATCTTCCCCACTTACCCCGCATTCCATAGGAAAGGAATTTTCCACTGAAAAATTATTTTCAACCTTAAAAACAATGTATTGTTGGACAGTTTCTCTGTTGTAGGGATTGATGTAGTAGGATCCACCCGGATAAAAAACAATACCGTGAAATCCGTGAATGGTCCAGTCAAATCTACCGGAATACTTTCCATCTGTACTTCTGCCCGAAAGCGTTACAATTTCAGGATACTTATCGGCAAGACCCTGCTCCATAATTTGTGATTTCACCAACTGAAAGCTAACCATATTCCCTTCCGGGTCGGGTAATTTTACTTCCAAGGGATTATTTCTACCCCTCCTGCTAAATTCTGCGGGCGCATTTTGAAGGGCTGCTTCCATAGCCACATGATCCAGCGAAAAAGTCAGGTATTCCTCGGGTTGAATATCTTTTTCCGGTAAAGAGCGGAATGCAGTATTGTTTTCATCTATTTCTGACCAAAAATTAGATTGAGCATGAGAACTGTAAAATGAAAAAAGAAGGGTGACTGAAGTCAGAATCGTAAAAATTAATTTCATTTGGTGACTGATTTTAATTAAAATAATCGGTTTTATTTACCTCTTTGTTGTCCATTCTACTATTTTTAATAATATTGCTAACATAGAAAGGAAAAAAGCCTTAATTAGGTCGTTTGGAAAAAATGAATAATCGTTTTCAAAGGTTAAAGTTAATAGTAAAATCTTAAAATTTCAAAATCTGCTCCCCTAAGTTGAAGAAAATTGGTGTTCCTGTTTAAATTCAAGAAAGAATCAATTGAAACCAAAATATCCGTACCTTTATAAATTACTGAAAAAAAGAGTTTTTTAAATGTAATAAAAAAAGATATGAAAAAAAGAGAAAATAGTAGCACCAGCAACAATAAGCCTTTTTTAACATTTATCTAAGTTATGAACGAAAAATTAACTAGTGCATTCCAACACCTCAGAATCAGGTTCTCCTTTTTTCTGATGCCTGTTTACTTCCTGGCTTTAAGTACTTCCGGTGAGCTTGATTTCACAACTGCACTACTCGGTTTCATTATCCTACACTTACTGATTTATCCGGCAAGCAATGGCTACAACAGCCTGATGGATCAGGACACAGGCAGCATTGGTGGTCTTGAAAATCCCCCTGAGGCACCGCGAGTCTTATATCCCATCACTTTGATTATGGATGGTTTAGGCTTATTGCTGGCTTATTTGGTTTCTCCACCGGCAGCACTGCTTCTGTTGGCTTATATTTTGGCATCGAGACTATACAGTTGGAGGGCGGTAAGAATAAAAAAGTATCCCATCCTTGGCTTTTTGTGGGTAATTATTTTTCAGGGTGCAATGACTTACTGGTTTTGCATCAGCCTTTTTCAACAAGAAATCAATATTTTTTCACAAACGAGTTCTCAGCACTTGTCGGCCATGATTTTAGCTTCTGCTATGATCGCATCTACTTATCCACTCACTCAGGTTTATCAGCATGAACAGGATAGAAAAGACGGCATTTTTACCATTAGTATGCTTTTAGGAATAAAAAACACCTTCAAATTTTCGGGATTGATGATCATGGTTTTTACCCTCTTTTTGGCGGGCTACCTGATTAGCTTTGAGCGATGGTATGACATTTTTATTTTTCTAATTTTAAACATTCCTGCGAGTTGGCACTTTTACACTTGGAACAAAAAGGTAAAAAGCAATTCCAATAACGCCAATTATAAAAACACTATGAGAATGAGCCTATTGGGGGCTGGCGGTGCTAACTTGTTTTTTATTTACCTTTCTCTAATGAATATACTCTGACTATGAGCCTTCTACAATTTATCAACACTTCATTGCCAGCGAATTATTCGAGTCAGGAGAATTTATTGGGGTGGGCAGAAAAAATCATTACTGAAAAAAATGATTTCAGAAAGTTCCAGTTTCTGGTCAAAAGGTCGGGTATAGCAGGGCGTTATTCAGTAGTACCTGATTTTTCAAATAATGGAAAATCTTTACTTTACCATCAGAATCCAAACGGGGATCCACCTACTACGACTGACAGAATCGATCTTTTCAAACCTGCGGCCCTAAAATTAGGTCTAAATGCCGCTGAAAAATGTATTCTTGAATCAGGAATTGGCACAGAATCCCTTACGCACCTCATTACCGTAAGTTGCACAGGCTTATCTGCTCCAGGTTTGGAAATTGAAATAAGTAATCAACTCAAACTTTCTCCTTATATCGAGCGAAGCACAGTCAATTTCATGGGTTGCTATGCGGCTTTTCACGCTATAAAACAAGCCAATTACATCTGCAAAGCCAATCCTGAAGCAAAGGTTTTGGTTGTAAGTGCTGAGTGCTGTACGCTGCACTTTAGGAATACTGGAAGGGAGGATGATCTCCTCTCAACAGCAATTTTTGGGGATGGAGCGGCGGCCTTTCTCATGTCCGGGGACTACCAAGAACAAGCAGGATTCCACCTGGTCGATCAGCGGTCCCAATTGATTTATGCCACTGATGAAATGAGCTGGGATGTAAAAAATGATGGCTTCGAAATGAGGCTAAGTCGCGATGTTCCAGGTTTTATTGAAGCCAACATTAAAGACTTGTACGGTGAACTGAGCCGGAGAAATGGAATTGACAAGTATGACTACTTCGCCATTCATCCGGGTGGCAAAAATATTCTGGAGGCTTTTAAGCGAAGTATTGGACTGAATCAAGATGATCTGCGGCACTCATACAGCACTCTCAAAAATTACGGAAATATGTCCTCACCTACTGTTCTTTTTGTTCTGAAAGAGGTGCTAGAAGAATTCAAAGCATCCGGATTGTCTGAAGCATCCGTTTTTTCTGCAGCTTTTGGCCCCGGATTAACCTTGGAAACAGCCATTTTTCGTCTGACCCGCAATACTTAATCCTTTACTTACATGAAGAACCGATCTCAGGAAAAGGAATTGATGGATGGTCCATTGGCTGATCCCCAAGTTTTGTATAAAAATCTGGATGAGATTGCCTTCATCAACAAGTTTACCGCTCATTACAGCTTGCAGCTCAATCAGATTAAAAAACTCATCCCCAAAGGAAGCGAAGAAATAGAAATCGTAGACCTCGGCTGTGGTGGTGGGGATTTTTTGTTTTTTTTAGAAAAAAACAGGAGCAAATTACCGGCTAAGCTTCTTCTATCCGGGCTGGATACAGAGCCTCATGCGATTGCTTATGCAGAAAAAAAGTTTCCTAGTCTGCGTGATAAAGTCAGCTGGATTCAGAAAGACTACAAGGAGTGGTTAGAGTCTGAAGAAAAAACAGACATTATTTGCTGCAATCTTTTTTGTCATCATTTACGGGATGAGGATATTGTTGACTTATTGAAAAAAGGTAGCCAAAAAGCAAGACTTGGGTTGATCATCAATGATCTGCACAGGCATCCTTTGGCTTTTCATTTCATTAAAATAGCCACCCGCCTTTTTTCCTCCTCAGATTACACCAAAAATGATGCGCCGCTTTCTGTTAAAAGGAGTTTTAAAAGAGAAGACTGGGAGAACTTTTTTGATCGGGCTAATGGTGGTCAAAAGTTAGTAAAAGGAGAAATTAGGTGGTTACCTTCTTTTAGGTTTTTAGTGACTGCAACAAGGGCAAGTAGCTAAGCTTTTTCCGGATTGAATCATACACATCTGCATTTTCCTTGTTCGGGTGTTTTGATTTCTACATAAAATTCTTTGTCTCGCTAAAGCGTGATAAACTCCACTTTGCGACTTCCCGCCTT
>RECS01000060.1 GCA_007693915.1 Saprospirales bacterium
GTCCACCTTGACGGTTGAGCATGGCACAAACGCTTTCATAAACATTCTTTGGCAACTCAAAGTTGGCGGCTTTGAACTCCACCTGAATTCCTTCACCTTTTTGAATAATAGTATTTAAAAATTCGGGACTCATATTTTATGGTGAATTACGAATTACGAATATGGGAATTACGAATTGTTTTTTGGATGCTTCCTATGATTCTCAGCAATTCCTCGATGTCGCTCAACAGATCGCTCGCAGAGTCTTTTTCCAATAAATCAGTATCACTCATTAAACGAATCCAATAATGAGTTTCTCGGGCTTCTTTGTAGGCAATTGTCAGTTTGGCGAAGAAATCCTTTTTGCTTTGACCACCAATTGCTTCTTCGATATTGGCTCCAATTGAGGTACCGCTGCGCAACAGTTGCTTGCTCAGGATGAATTCCTTTCTATCCTTTTGCAATGATCTGCACACGCGTACTATCTTCACCGCAAAATCATAGCTCTTTACCTGAACAACATTATCCTTTTTCATAACTCGTAATTCTCTAATTCGTAATTCGTAATCATTCCATTCGTAATTTCTCAATTAACTTCTCCGCCGGCTCCCAATCCTTCTCTCTTCTACACGCCTCCAATTCTTCCTCGCTCAGCAGTTTGCCCTCAAAAGCCTGTTTAAGAATACTCTGACGCAGGGCTTCGCTTTTTTCCAGGCTTTCTTTGATGTTGGCGAGTACGTTGTCGCAGACCTTACTTTATAAACCAACCTATGCTCATGATTGATCCTTCTTGACCAATAACCGTTTAATCCGTACTTGAGGGGTTCGGGTTTTCCCGGTCCTTTAAATGGGTGAGCTTTAATGGCCCTCAATAAATCTTTTATTTTTTTGACTATGTCCTTGTCGTTCTCTATCCAAAACTCAAAATCCTCCCAGGCACTTTTTGTGAATTCAATGGTCATTTACATTCTCTATTTGTCAAAGTCTTCAAGAGAAAACGGGACGGTTTCTCCTTTATTCAATTGTTCTACTGACTGATCCAATCTATTTCTATTGGCAGAGGTTGACAGCAAATATTCGGTTTCTTTGAGGGAATTATATTCCTTTATGGACATGATTACAATGGCGTCATTTTCGTTGTTGTTTCTCGGGACAATGATCACCTCCATCGATTTGCTTACCCTGTCAAAGTAATGCTTCATTTTTGCTCGAAGCGAAGAAATGGTAATTGCTTGCATTGTTGCTTTTTTATGTGTACAGATAAAGGTACAATAATTAGTACAAAAGTCAAGCGTTTTCCACAATATTTTTGTTCCGCGGTATCCCATGGAACTGATTGAGAATTTAGGGGTTTAATTGGGGATGTGGGATATTTTGGAATTGGATCAGAACTTTTGGAAGTTTGTGATCATTCATGTTTTAAAGGGTCATTAGTTGCTTCAACAGATTCACATCTTGTTTCCATATTTGCAATTGATGTTGATAGGATGCTTGATTCTTGGTAATCCTCAAGGTATGAGGAGAGCCCTTTCTAATAGTAGTAGTCGTTAAATCTACCTTTTCTTTTCTAATGGCATCTTCCACTGCTTCTCTTTCTGCCATCCTCTTTTTATAATCCAAAACCTGTTCATCAGGAGACTCCATAAAGGGTTTAAGCATTTCCCAAATTTGTTCATTCTTTTTGGTATCGGGTAGAGGTCGGCTCCAATCAGCCGGAGGTTGAGGCTTATTATGCGCTCTATCTAACAAATAAGATGTACAAAAATCCAGCAAATGCTGATGTAAACCGGACTCGGTTTTTTCCATTAATAATTGAGGAACCATAACCTTATGAATATATCCCCAATCCGCAATCTTGCTAATGGCCCTTCCTAAGGGAATAGACCAGGAAGAACTGAGGGAGAATCTATTTTCAATCCAAAATAAATCTGAGAGAGCAGCAGCCTTGAGTGGATAATTCCCTTGTTGGCTGAGTTTTTCAAAATAGGTAGGCAAGCCTGCTACCAGATTTTTGACTAAAGCAGTGGTTTTGTTTCTAGATTCCATGGAACGAATATGTTCAGGTAATTTTTCAATAACCACTGGCTTGAAGCTATCTGTCAATTTTTCAAGAATTTTCAAACTGATGTTTTCCGGCAACCATTCCCAGATTTTCTGCCAGGATTCGGTAGTTATTTTTTCAAAAAACAGTTGTAAGCGTTCGTTTTCCAAATTCAGCAAAAAATCTGCATCATTTTGATGAACTACCCACTCAGCTATAGCATTAAAATTGGCATTTTTTGCAAAGATTTTATCGGTGCTCATACCGGATTGAAGTATGGAATTAACCGCTTTTAATTCTGTATCAGAGGCCGGACGACTGTGATTAAAATACTCTATCCACTCTAGTTGGGTAATCGTATTTTGTTCCTTTAACAATTCCGAATTGTATTCAGGAGACCAAATCATAACCGCTCCATAATGGTACCAATGCATCAAATCCGGACCGTAATTCCCCATATATCCTGTCGATTCTTTAACTATAGGTTCATCCTCATCCAGGACAAAAGAAGCGATCAAATCTTCTTCTTTAAAATCTACATTTATCAAATTGGGTATCTCACTTTTGCACCAATGCTCAATTGCCATCCATTCGTCGTAAACTTCTTCCATTTCAGCATCCTCATCTCCTCCATCATCTCCATAGCCATAATAGCCACTGTCAGCCGGGAGACCCTCTTTAAAGGAAGTAACCAAACATAACTTGGCGTAAAATCCCAATTTTTTTGCAGCCCTCAACAGTGCCTCAGCCTTGTAGCGGTCGTTCAGTTTTAAGCCTTCATAAGAGAAGTTGGCAGGAGTGTATTGATGTCCCAGCAGAACAATATAAGGCTGAAGATCGGGATGCTGACTAAATACATTTGCCAATTTATCAACATGATTTTGGATGGATTGCAGTTCAATTTTTGAACCCGCTGTCTTTTGTATCAGATTATAGACCAAACAAATTCTGTAGCCCGATTTCAAGGGCTTGACTTCGTGATCGCAATCGGCATAAAATGCAGCAAAATCAATATGGTAATTTGCAGCATTATCAGCAAAATCCCCCACTAATTCTTCTCCTTCGAAGCGTATTATCAATTCGCCTCCCTCATAGTTTGAGGGCAAATTGACAACCAAACTGCCGAACATCCCACTTTCTTTTTCTGTATCCTTATGTGGCAAAAAGAAATCACCTTTTTCATATACCAACAACTTATAAAAATGCGCCTCTACTACATAATTCTCAATTCCCAACTCCTTCTTTACTTTATTAACAGCTTTTTCAAGGAATTTGGTCCACCCTGGATTGGTAAAACTCAGTTTGTCCGCATCAATCTCCCACCCACTTCTCACATTAGCATCTAAAATGGTTTCGCTTCCCTGCCCAAATGGTGCCTTTCTGGCCAACTGAATCAATGCCCTTGCCTGTATTTCTTGAAAAGGGAAAGCAATTTCGCCAAGTCCCTCAAGCTGTAAGCCGGGAAAAACAAAAGCTGTTGTATGTACAGCAGCAAATTTTCCACTGCCTTTAAAACTCTGTAAACATTCGAGAATGGAAGCTTTTAACTCTTTCATAGCGCCTATGTATTTTTGATCATAAAATTAAAAAAATCTTCAATAAT
The DNA here is from genome assembly GCA_007693915.1 of Saprospirales bacterium. Classification (GTDB taxonomy): domain Bacteria; phylum Bacteroidota; class Bacteroidia; order Chitinophagales; family Saprospiraceae; genus PWJY01. The sequence continues at coordinate 3,624 of RECS01000060.1, forward strand.
ACAAAAAATAATAAGTATTAATCACTTAACTTGCCTACCCTCGAATAAAAATTATTTCCTTTAGATTCTTTTGTGGAATAGCCTGAGTATTTGATTAAAATATTGAAATTGTTCTGATAAATAACAATTGGGGAATATCGCGGTATTTTTCAGGATTTATGGCTTGATAAATTTTTATTGTCCTAAATAGTGTGGGTTAATTTAGTCCAAAAAAGTTAATACTTTTCATCCAAAAAAAACCACCCTCACCTCACCAACACCACCTCCCCCCTCCGGATTTCCTCCGTGCCATCCTGTATGAATTGGATCTCAAAGACATAAGTTCCCTCCGGGGAATTATCTCCCCTGAATGTGCCATTCCATTGGCAATTTTCACCCCTGCATTCGTAAATGAGCGCGCCCCATC
>RECS01000012.1 GCA_007693915.1 Saprospirales bacterium
AATTCTAATGTTGTTATCTGTTTCGCCGATTATAATATTTGATCTTAAAGGGCAGAATTGCAGAACTATAAACAATACTGTAATCACCACTAACTATTTGTATACCAGCAACTCAGAAGGAATTAAAATGCCCTTTAATGACAGTTGGATAATATTATTAGAAAACCAAAACGCTGTTATTGTAGCACTAGCAGAGCGAAATGGTAAAGCCTCAGCAGGAATAGTAAAAAACAGAAATGGTTTCTTTGTTAGGAATGCACATCAGATAGCAGAGAATATGATTTATGATCTTATTCGAATGGCTGGTATAGAAATGGATAAAAACACTATAAGAAACCTGAGAATAAAAAACATTCCAGTTAAAGAGATTGAATTTGAATACACATTATATAATTTAAATGAAAAATACTTAATGGCAGGTCTAATCTATGTGGTTGTTAAGGGAAACTACTCCTATCTCTTTATTTTCAGTAGTGCAGTTGAGGATAAAATTTGCTTCTACCCATTCTTTAGGGAGGTTATGAAAAATACATTTTATGACCCTCAATGGTATAGAGGGTGATCAAATCCATCCATATAAGGTTAAAAAAACAAGATTGAAAATTAAAATTTAGACACATATATAGTAAAACATTCAATTGGTTTATATAAAAATTATTCATCCTAAAATAAAACTTCTATGCTAGTTTTGGTAATTATAGTATCTGTTTTGGTCTATTTTGTGGTTGCCTTTAATAATGATTCCAGCGACCAAAAAGATCGAATTCGCAGTCAGGGTGGAATGTATCAAAAATATAAAATATTAGTGGATGCCACAAAGGACGAAGGGGGTATTCCTCTGAAAATAATCAAAATCACAGCAGAGACTCTAGTTTTAGAATATTTAAATCAAAAGGGAAGGACAACTATGATTTTTACTCAAAATTGGAATGACATCATAATAAATTGGGACTTCGCAAGTCCAACATATGGTAACCATAAACTGACCTGGACATTTCCAGAGTACCATGATCAGCTGTTAATTTCAAACCAAATCAAAAGTGACCTATTGGAATATCAGATTAATTTATTAATAAAATTAGGGGGCTATTGATTTATTAGTTGAATCTAAAAATTCTAAAAAACTACGAGATGAAAAACTATTTAATATTACTGCTAATACTCCCCATTTTTCCATTGGTGATTTCAGCACAGGAGAGATCTGTACAGATTTATGGTTTTGGACAGGGTGTACAGGAGGGAATGGTTACAACCCATCAAATATCTCAGCGATATAAAGAATCTGCCAAATTATATGGATTCCTAGGAATAGTTGATCGCATGGTGGAGTATGATTATGCGTTTGGTGCTAACTCGGCAGAGCATCACCGTCTGAATGGTTATGGAGTATTGTTACTCAGTTCAATAAATCAAGTCCGGGCCGAACACCCTATCAAGCGCTTGTATTTTGTCACCTCTAATAGTGAGCAGGAGCTACAGCTTCTGTTCGCTCATGAGGTGGAAATCAGGGATGAGCTAGTGAAGGAAACCTTCGGCGAACACAGAGTGGATTATTATTATCTGATTCCTTATTCCATTACCCAGCAAAGTGGCTTCCTAATGGTAGACTGGTCTGTCAACAGATCTGGTTTTGTAGCTATCGAGTTCCCCTTAGTAGCTGATTTTGGCTATCAGCCAGCCATAGGTCTTGAAGTTCCCTTTTCACAGTTAAATATGAGCGCCCTGAATGATTTTATGCAGCGGGAATATGGTTTTAGAATCCGAAATTGGTAAATCTTTAAATTTTAAAAATTCAAAATGACGACTATTCTTCTAAGTATGCCATTCCTTCAATTTGGTGACAGCTATAGTGGATTCAGAGACCCATATTTATCACTTGATGGTGATTCAGGCTTTGGATTAATCATCGCTGCGATTTTCTTAATTATCCTTTTTTATATAGTCCGGATTTTTACGAGGGATGATGATCAGGCTGCTGTGGGATGCTTTGTGATAGTAGTGATGCTGGTTTTTGGCACTTGTGTTTGGAGTTTGGTCAGTTGAGGTGTAATGCGTTTATGGGTAGGTATGCCCTGTTATTTGACCCAAGAAAGCTTCTTTTATTGTTGCTTACTAAAGCGGAGTTTGAGGCTATTTTAGACAAACAAATCGTAAACAATTGAGAATAATTTTCACCATGAAAAAACTATTGACCACCTTAGCAATTATTCTTTGCATTCCCTTTCTTTGCACCGATAGTGTAAAAGCGCAAAATGATATGTGTCTCACTATTTTTGATTGGACCAGATATTTTGATATGTCCAGTGGCGCTATTACCCACAGCATGTCCGAAATACAGCAAATAGTAGATGAAAGCCGATTGTTCCCGAATATATTTTATTATATTCAAGAGCTGGAAGATAATCACGGATTTGTCATCTCATTTGTATTTGATGATCAATTGATCAACCCAGCCTTAGGTCATTTTTTTGGTAGTAATGATGTTATAGAATTGCATCTGGAAAACAATTCAATACTCACATTACCCAATATGAATAGTGAAGACAGAGGCAGGAAATTTATTTTTTACTCTTCTGTTCTTTTTGAAACTCAATACGCGATGCAAAGCCTGTCCAACAGTAAAATTGAAAAAGTGATCCTCAAAAGAGGAAATAGGATAGTGTTTACTCATTGGATAAATAAAGCGCATGCATACATTTTCGGTCTGAACATTAATTGTGCCCTTATTTTAACCGATAAAAAATAATGAAGTTAGTTTTAGTGAGATTGATATTAACTTAAACCATAAAATTGTCTATTTTTCCACCAAATTAAAAACCACCAACCATGTCCAATCCTTACTCCTCCAAATTGAGCTGCGATGCCAGCCACCTTTTTCCGGGTCGCGTCCATTTTAAAGACCAAATTACAGCGACTTATGAAGAACAGGGCTGGTTTTTTTACTACAAAAACGATGGCAGTACACCGGATTTGGATTCTTTGAAACACATTGAAATATCGAATTTATTCAAAGGTTATGAGGGATTGATTTCCATTACCCTGGAGAATGGTGCATCTCTGGAGATCCCCATTAAAAGATCATCTACCCCGATTACGCCAGAGGGTTTGCCCACCATAGATATGCCTAAAGTGGTGATGTATGCACCCAAAGGCAGTCCCAAATATCAGGAAATCATGGAATTCATCGACACCCATTACCGCCCGATATTACCCGAGGAAGACGAAGCCTTCGGTATGGAGCGATATGAAGCGCAGGTGTGCGAATACAACAATGCATTCAGCAAAATTGATCGAAACTATAAGTTGGAGTTTCATTTGGATCTCAGACCCTATGTTTCACCTATAGCCTCAATTGTGGTGGCCAAAGTGGGGGTGGATTATAAGGGGGGAATCAATAAATCCGGATCCTGTATAAAAGTAGGAATCGTTTGATTTTACTGTTTTTTTTTTAACACTTGATAAAGTTTTACAATTTTTCTTAAATTTGGGCTTCCCATTTATTATAATGAGGATAGAACATAAACTGAGATGTATTTAATTGTTTGTAATTTCCTAAGATTCAGCTTGATTAAATTATTGATGGTGGTACCATCACTTCTACTTTCACAGTCGGTAGAAAGAACATTTTATGCCCCTGATGTCTTTTTTAAAGATGCTGTTTTTGTAAGTAGTAATATTGGAATAGCCGTAGGTAGTAATGGTGCAATTTTTAGAACCGATGATGGTGGTAATAACTGGACTCAGATATCTTCAAATGTAAATAATACTCTTTTATCAATTACTCTCGTTGGGGAATTTGGATCTTTTATTTCCGGTAGTGATGGTTTGCTGCTTAGATCTGAGGATAATTTGAATTGGTCACGACAGACCAATCCTTTTATGAAAAATAGTTCTATAAACGCTACCAATTTTAAAGGATTTTTGAATGGATATGCAGCTAGTAGTTGTGGCTCGTTATTCCGTATTGTTGATGGTGCTTTCGTAGAATTAGATACCTACGATGAGGAAAGTGTCTTAAAAT
>RECS01000011.1 GCA_007693915.1 Saprospirales bacterium
ATTAAACTATCCAATTGAGTACGTTGAATGGAGTCCGTTGTCTCCAACCATTGATATTGATAACTTAAAAGGATATCGGTTGCTAGTTCATGTTGCCCATATTTTTCAAGATCAATAACTATATCCACCATCTCTTCCAATCCACAAAGACTTTGAAAATTACTATCGAGTAAAATGCAATTGGGTAATATAAAATCTTGTAAACTCTCACTAAAGTACAAAAGATCAAAAACACTGAGATAAAATTTAATTGGGTCCAATGGTTTTATTGTTTTTAACCTGCTATAATAATCACAAAGATCAAACCCTCCATGGTCAAAAGGAATCCATTGCTCTGGTATATTTGTCCCATCGGGGCATTCGTAAAATTCCATTTCATCCTCATCTAAAAACCATTCATTATTACCAGGGATTGGATTGCTTGGCATGTGATAGTCGAATTCAGAATTGACAAAGAATCGGGAGTTAGAAAGCTGCTGAGGGGTAAGCCCATCACCCAAAGCGGTACCACCCATAAACAGATTACCATGATAAAACTGTTGACCTATTTCTGATCTCACATGTAAATCAAAATTGCCATCTAGAGCATTACCGCGTATAATTTGAGACTCTGAATTGGGATTAATTCTTATTCCCATATGAAAAGAATTGGCAACATTACAACTGATTGAGTTTCCGGGCGAATTGATTATTAAAATTCCAAACCCACGATTTTCATCACAAGTCATTGAGTTGGATTCAATATTATTGTTTGAGCTTCCCCTTAATCTAATTGCGGAAAAAGGGCTTATATTAGAAGAGGCGTTTGAGATTGCATTATTTTTGATCTCCACCGTAGCACTATTATCCAATTGAATACCGTTTCTACCCCTTAGCATATTAATCTCATTTAATTCAACTATACTTCTTGAGCAAGCGGTTAAATAGATTCCCATCCCTGATTGTGTTTGCCCTTGGATGCCTGGGTCACCCACAATAAAATTATTTGTTTTTATTTCTATGTCAGGGGAATTAAAAGCATAAACCCCAAATTCCTCAGTTTGTATCGGGTCATTATTAAATATCCAAGATTGGGGGGTATTTCGCAAATCCACTCCTCTTGAATTGGTTATATTATCTAGATACATTTGATTTTCAAATATGACCATATTTCTGCTATTCCATGTACTAATTCCTGTATGTAAGTCTTCAAAAATATTAGATCTAATGAAGCCAAAATTGCTATGTAACACATTAATGCCTATACCGGTGTTGATAAACTTAGAGTGTTCTACTCGGAAATTACTATAAATAGAATAAATTCCAGCAAAATTAATATCTTTGAGTTCAAGATTTTTTATCACATTAAAACCAACACCCCCCCAAAGATATATTCCATAGTTATAATTTTCTATGCTTGATTCTGATAGGTTTACAGGAGTTACTCCAAATAAAGTAATTCCTCTAGTTATATCAGATAAAGAGTTTCCGACTATTTCAATACCCTGTATATCTATAACCGGAGGTGGGATTGTATAAGTGATAAGATCAGATTGAGCATATATGCCATTTCTTGCATTAAGAATTTTTCCACCCCTTGTCTTTAATTCTCCACCGGCTAATACTCTTATACCATTCCATACCCCAGAAGATGAGTTGCATACAGTTAAGACAGCTGAAGACCCTTGGATGACTAATTTACCTCCATTTTCAACAATTATTCTTTTATCTTCACCCATTTCCAGATAGTTAGTGATTGTTAGAGTTCCCTGATCTTCAATAAAAATATCTCCCCCTATAGATCTGGGAGTATCAAAAATTTCATTACCGCTAATATACACATTATCTGTATCATCACAGCAGGATTCTATATAAACCTCTATTCCATCTGATGGTACAGAGTAACATCCTTCCTCTGTATTGTAATAGTATGCATAATAGGTTGTATTCTGAGGTAATTCTATCAGAGGGTCAACAATCGAACCTGATTCAGGCCATCCGTTGGGGTCAGTACTCCATACCAAAATATTGTTTTCTGGAGGAGTTCCTGTGTAGTAATCATTAAGATTTACATTGAGGTCAGGACAACTGTTCTCTATTAAATTTTGGTCAACAATAGGTGGATCATAAGTATCACATAAACACTCCTCTGATTCTCCTGTTATACAAACTCTATCCCAAGCATTGACTACAGCTTGATAATGGGGACTGCAAACTCCATACCATTCTTCAGCTACAAGCAGAGTTTGAGTTCTCATCTCCCAGAATCCAGCATTTCGATTAGGTAGTCTATTTAAAGCCTCTAATACAATATCCAAAGCATCCTGCATACCTATGGCAGGGATATTATCTTCAACAATACCGGTGGATATGGCATAATACCAATGTCCAATTACCAGTCCCCTTCTGTGATGACCTGTTTGAGAAGTAAAATCGTCAAAACAAATATTTTGAGATAGATCTCTTTCTACCCATCTTGAAATTTCAGGATGATCCCCACCAATTACCCAATCATTAGTATAATCATCCCTTAAATCACCGTCCTCATGGTCAGGTCCTGGCATAAAACTTTCGATATATTCGCCTAGGATGTCAGAAATTCCCTCATGTAAGGACATATTAGTTGTTGGGTTTCTATAATTTATAAAATTAAATAAAAAACAATGACCCATTTCATGGCCTACTGCATCAAAAAGAGAGATTGGAACACCATTTCTAATTCCATAAAAACAAGAACAGGTATCCAGATTCGAATCAGGGTGTGCTAAGGCAGTTCTATACTCTAGGTTTGTTCCAATTCGTACATTGCCAAACTCAATACCCGCATTATAAAAAGCAGGGATAACCAGATTTGTTGTATAAAACACCTCTCTTGAAATTATATTTGCATCGTTTCCCCATTCAGCATTGGTAGTGGATGGAATATTTTCGGGTGGCAATTGGTCAAATTCAATTCCAAGAGGTGTTATCCATTCGTTTCGAGTAAAGCCTTCATAAATAATTAAGCTATGGGATATCGTATTATTGGGCCACTCCAAAGTTGTAATATTACCAACTGTATTGTCATTAAGGTTCTGCTCACCATAGGAAAAAGTTTCTGCGTTAATACCTGCTAACCAATCAACTACATCAAGAATATTACCGTAATGAGCATCAATAAAATAAAGTTTTAAAGAATCATTCTTTATGACATTACAAATCCAAACTAAATTAAAATCCTCAAATCTATTGGTTATTATGAGTTCCTTTGAAAGTAAATCATCATTTGAAAAGAAACTTATCACTTGACTTTCCGTGTATGTAGGTGTAGTTGAAATATTAATATTACAATAAATGTGAGGGATAAAATGAATAAGTTTTCCGGTGGAAGTATCTTCTTTTATAGTATAACCACCTCCCTCCACCTCAATATTATCATAATACTGTTGAAAAAAAGTAAATGTTACGTTTTCTTCAAATCTTGAAGGTCTCACTCTTGAGAGAACAAAAGAAGTTTGAGTGTCAAGATTTAAATATCCTAAAATTGTATCCTGATTAGCATTATAACTTTCTTTTATTTGTATAGTCCCGTCTAGATGAAATTTGGAACTTAAACTATTAAGCTCAATAGGTACATCATACATAAAAACATTCGCATTGGAGTCAAGCTCTGCAGTCCTTTCAAGAATAATTTGGCTGTAATTGAAATTTAGGTTGATAAAAAAACAAATTGTTATATAAAAAAGTAGTAGTTTCATTTTTTTTGGGTTAAAGGTTAAAAGTTTAATTTTTTTTTTATAAACTCTTCGATTCTTATCAATTGCAAATGTAACTCGCGTAAAAATCTGGTACTTATTCTTCTGAATTGAAAACATACAAGAAGTGACTGTTTTGAATCAGAATCCTAAGCCTGCATTAAGGATCAAAGAATTATGGTAAGATATTGTAAAAAGAAAAATTGAAAAACTTATCGTTTACTAAACCCACCCCGTCCAAACAACCGAGAGGGACAGAAGGCTTTAGGATG
>RECS01000149.1 GCA_007693915.1 Saprospirales bacterium
ATCTTGTCCATATTTAAGCTTAGTTCATCCAAAGCCTGATAAACAAGATCTTCTTCAAACTCTCCCACCGAGCAGGTAAAGTATATTACTTTTCCTCTGTATAACAAAACTTAACTTACTATTTGGGTAAAGAAGTTGATGAATAATTAGCTCTCTCAAAATTTTACTAGATTTTCTCGTAAGTTATTTGTCCAACACCCTAAAAAATCCACTTTTATTAAGATGCTCAAGAGCCACAAAACTACCTGCGCCCTTATAAATATCACCGACTTCAAAATCAATGTTGGTTGCTTTGCTCAGCAAGCCTAAATCATTTAAAACATTCCACTCATCACTAGTGAGGTGCTTCTTTCCTAAATGCTCATAAATAATTTTTGCTCGCTCGGCTATTGGGAGCGTTTCAATTTTCTGAACAGTACATACTCTAGATTGCTTATTAACGGGATCACGGTAGCTTTCAGCTAACTTTCGTTTTCGACTATCCTTGCCATTACACTTTTCGGTGCTGCATTGTATAAACATAGTTTTAAAGTAGTAACTACCGATATAATAAACAAGCGTTTATAAAGTTTTTTAGGGATTTAAGTTAAAAGCGGGGAAAATAAAAAATATTGCAAACTAAGCTTTACGCAGCCGGATTGATAAGGTTTGTATTACTCAAGGAGTCTTGAACAAACTTTTTATCCACTTTGAATTCGTCTATTGATTTGTTATTTGGCAATTCAAACATTGCATCCGTAAGAAGTGCTTCACAAATCGATCTTAATCCTCTAGCGCCCAATTTATAATCGATAGCTAGTTTTGCTATGTAGTCCAAAGCACCATCTGTAAAATGAAGCTTTATTCCCTCCATTTCAAAAAGCTTTGCATATTGTCTGATGATGGCATTTTTTGGCTCGGTCAAGATCCTTTTAAGAGTAATAGCATCTAAAGCCTCAAGATACGTAAGCACAGGCATACGACCAAGAAGTTCAGGAATAAGACCAAAACTCTTCAAGTCCTGATGATTGATGTGTTTTAACAAATTATCTCTGTCCACATTCGCACCACCTTTCTTTCCGAAGCCAATTACTTGTGTATTTAATCTTTTTGCGATTATCTTTTCTACCCCATCGAAGGCACCACCACAGATGAACAGGATATTATTGGTATCCACTGTAATCATTTGTTGCTCCGGGTGTTTTCTTCCGCCCTGAGGAGGCACATTTACTTCAGTTCCTTCTAACATTTTCAACAATCCTTGTTGAACTCCTTCACCTGAAACATCTCTTGTTATGGAAGGGTTATCGCTTTTACGGGCGATTTTGTCAATTTCATCTATATAAACAATTCCTCTTTCAGCTGCTTCTACATCATAATCAGCTGCTTGCAATAATCGGGTCAGCATACTTTCAACATCCTCACCTACATAGCCTGCTTCGGTAAATACTGTAGCATCGACAATTGCAAAAGGAACTTCCAGGAACCTTGCAATAGTTTTTGCTAACAGGGTCTTTCCTGTTCCCGTCTGTCCCACCAGTAAAATATTGGACTTTTCAACAACTACATCATCCTCATCAATTTTCAACCCCAATCTTTTAAAGTGATTGTAAACTGCTACAGAAATGAATTTTTTCGCTGAATCCTGCCCGATGACATAAGTATCCAAGTATTCTTTCAACGATTTGGGAGTAAACCGGGTAAAGTCAATATCAGATCCAGTGGTTTTTGAAACGTGGAGATTTACCTCCTGTTGAACGATATCATAAGCCTGCTCAATGCACAACTCACAAATATGCCCATCAATGCCTGCTACAAGCATAAGGGTTTCAGATTTCTTTCTGCCACAAAAGGAACACTTTACCATCTGTAAATTTAAATTTGTCGTAAAAACAAGATATTGTTACTAGAATTTATCTATTTTTCTTCTCTGACTTTACTCAGACCGGGACGGGTTAACACCTCATCTACCAACCCGTATTCTTTCGCCTCTTCAGAAGTCATCCAATTATCTCTATCACAATCAGCAAGGATTTTATCATATTCTTGACCGGTATGTTTTGCTAAAATATCATACAGGACTTTTTGTTGTTCCTTAACCAATTTGTAGTAAATCTCCATATCGCTAACCTGCCCCTGCATACCACCCAATGGCTGGTGGATCATAACTCTACTGTGAGGGAGACAAGTTCTCTTCCCATCAGTACCCGCAGCCAGTAGAACGGCACCCATTGATGCAGCCATACCAGTGCAAATAGTGCCGACGTCAGGAGAAACATACTGCATAGTATCATAGATACCCAAACCTGCAATAACAGAACCACCTGGGCTATTTATAAACACCTGAATGTCTCTTTTTGGGTCAGCAGACTCAAGAAATAGCAATTGGGCTTGGATCACATTTGCAACATAATCATTTATGGGTACACCAAGAAAAATTATACGATCCATCATTAGTCTGGAAAAAACATCCATACCTACGACATTCATTCTTCTTTCTTCAATTACATGAGGAGTAAAATTACTGATATTCGTACCGGCAATCCCCATATATTGGTCTAAGGAGTTACTATTCATACCCAAATGGGAGACAGCATATTTTTTGAATTCATCTTTATTGAACATAGATCGAATTTTTATTTTTTAAACAGTAAAACTAAAAAAAAGATGTGAAATAAGATAACACTCTATTCCTCTTCTTCACTATCTGGTGCTGATTTTGGGAATTCTTCATCTATCAGTTCGTCAAAATCTGCTTTTTTAAGCTTCACCACTTCTTTTTCTACTTCTTCGTAAACAACTGCTGCAAGCTTATTGATAAAAATATTCTCAGTGGCATTATCCACAGCCGCTTTGTCTTCCATCATCCGGTCCACCATACTCATTATAAGCTGTTGATCTTGAACTCCTCTCATCCAGTTAATTACTTGGTTAGCTAGGAATGATTTAACCTCCTGTTCAGAGACCTGGACTCCCTTTTTCTTCGCAAGGGTAGTTGAAAAAACAGACCAAAGGACAGACTTCTTAATATCATTAGTCAATTCCTTTTCTTTGTCTCCTGAAAGGACAAACTCTCTAATGAATTTTTCAGGCATATCGAGTTCATTCTCCTCCGTCACCCGCTCTCTAAGCTTCTTCAGCATAATTGACCTTGAAATACCTATGTAATCTGATGAAATCATTTCAGCCAATTTTTCTCGGAATTCTACCTCATCTTTAATTAACTCACCACTACCACTTACTTTTTTTAGAAAGTCTTCATTGATTTCTGCTTCTTGAAAAACTGAAATGGTATCCAAGTTCCACTCAATTTGAAGGGTCGCCAAATAATTAGTCAAGTCATCTTTTGCCTCCTCATCCACTTCATTCATCTCATTCGCTGCAAGATACTGGCTGACTATATGCTTATGAGAATCCTGTACAATAAAATCAGCAAAGGTTCCGGTAAATTGATCTCCCGGTTTTGCACCATCTATTTTATTTGCAAAATCATTAGTCAATTCTGTCCAAAGAAAACCGATATTGGTTTCGGTTGCTGCTATTCCTTCTCCGTCGGGGATATTCAGTTCAAAATTCAATCTCGGATTTTGAGCTGCTTCTACAACTTCTCTATCCGACATCTCTCCATACGCTTTTTTAAACTCTTTTGCGCGCTCATTAATTTCTTCATCACCTAAATCTAACTGGTAATCTTTATAGGTGTTGTCCACCCCCCAACCTTTCATTTCAGATAGATTTGGTGGCAAACACAGGTCGAAAAGAAAAAGAAAATCCTCTTTCTTTGATGGATCGAAATCAAAGGAAGCTTGATCCTCAGATGGAAGTGGATCAAAAAGATAATCAACACCTTCCTTCTCAATGTACTCACTGAGAATTTCATTTATTTTCTTAAAAATTAAATTGTAAAGTATATTTTGTCCCTGAGTCCGTAAAACAAACCCTGGTGGCACTTTACCTTTTCTGAAACCTTTGTAATTGGATTCCTGAGCAGCTTTCTTAAGTTCCCTTTTAAAATCGGCATCATAGTCTGAATGATTGATCTGTACCCTGATCCGCTCTGTCCCGGGCTCGATCTTTTCTGTGGTTATTTCCATAAAAGATTGAAAGTTTAATGTTTGTGGCACAAGAATTTATGCCTCAGAGAAAAGTGCGGGTGGAGGGAATCGAACCCCCACGCCTCGCGGCACTAGATCCTAAGTCTAGCGCGTCTACCAGTTCCGCCACACCCGCATTATTTATGATTTCAAATGAAAAGTAAAACTACCTTTCGCTTAAAGAGCCGCAAAGATAAAACAACCTATGTTTTCAGACAAATAGTTTTCAATATTTTTTTCTAATCTTTTTGGGGATAAAAGTTGGTCTTATTTTTGTTGTAAGTTAACATGGCAGAATAGAAAGTAACAATGAAAGTTAAAACACCCATATCAGAAAAAGAAAAAACCGATATCACTCGGGCATACAAAAGAATGCTCAGGGCAATCAAATCGGATATGGACGCGGAAGATCGATTGAACATCCGCAAAGCCTTTGAAATGGCAGTGGATGCCCACTCTGCTCAAAGAAGAAAATCAGGGGAGCCCTATGTATTACACCCTATTGAGGTGGCGAGAATATGTGCTAAGGAAATAGGTCTAGGACCAACCGCTATTATTTGCGCTCTTTTACACGACGTGGTAGAAGACACCCCCATAACCATTGATGAGATTGAACAAGCTTTTGGCTCTAAGATAGCTAAGATTGTTGATGGTCTCACCAAACTCGACGGAACCTACAGTTACAACAGTCCGCAGGCAGAGAATTTCAAAAAGGTAGTTTCAACTCTGATTGAAGATGTCCGGGTCGTCCTCATCAAAATGGCTGACAGAATGCACAACATGCGCACACTTGGATCCATGCCACATGCTAAACAATTAAAAATAGCTGCTGAAACGAATTACATTTATTCTCCTCTTGCCCACAGATTGGGACTCTATAATTTCAGAACAGAGTTTAATGACAGATGCCTGCAAATCACCAATCTGGAAGATTATCAGGAAATTGAGGATAAATTAGCACAATCAAAAAACGAAAGAAGCAGGTACATCACCGAGTTTATTAGGCCTATTAAGGAAAAATTGAACGAACTGGATGTGCCCTACAGGGTAACGGGAAGACCCAAATCTATCGCTTCTATCCTCAATAAAATAAAAACTAAAAATGTAACCTTTGAGGAAATATATGATCTCTTTGCGATTAGGATTATCGTGGATGTGCCACCCGATAAAGAAAAAAATATTTGCTGGCAGATTTATTCCATAGTTACTGAGATCCACCCGCCCATTCCGGAAAGACTAAAAGATTGGATAACTACACCGAAATCAAATGGATATGAGTCTTTACACACCACAGTTATTGGCCCAAAGGGTCGATATGTTGAAGTTCAGATCAGAACTGAAAGGATGGATGAGATCGCTGAAAAGGGATTTGCAGCCCATTGGAAATACAAAGGGGTAAAAGATCAAAAGGATTTTTACGAAATCTGGCTAAACAGTGTTAGGGATATACTGGAGGACGACCAGAACGATGATCCCGTTGAGTTTTTATCTGACTTTAAAACTAATTTATTTAAAGAGGAGGTCTATGTATATACACCTGCCGGTGAAATGAAAATTTTGCCAAAAGGAGCGACTGCTCTAGATTTTGCCTTTAATATTCATACGGAATTAGGCTACCGGGCATCTGCAATCAAAGTAAACAACAAATTAGTCCCCATGGGCTACAAGCTCAATAACGGAGACCAGATACATGTCACTACAACCAAAAACCAAAAGCCAACTGACGATTGGCTAAAAATGGTAATAACGGGTAAGGCAAAATCAAAAATCAGATCCTCACTTAAAGAAGAGAAACGAAAAAAAGGGGAATTTGGAAAAGAGGCATTGCAAAGGAAGTTAAAAAATTTAAAAGTTGATTTTGAATCCGGAGTTGAAACCTTGGTTAAGGACTACCAATACCAAAACTACCCTGAACTGTATTACGACATATCCACTGGAAATTTTGACTTTTCAGAGTTAAAAAAATACGTAATAGAAAATCATCAGCTCGTCAGAAAGCAAAAACAAAAACCTGCTAAAAAAGAAACTGATGATGGCAAATTACAGGAAAGCATACCCTTATCTGATCTAAAAGATAATAAAAGTAAAATATTGGTCAATGGGGAACCTGCCGATCTTTATGAATACTCACTAGCTACTTGTTGCAATCCTGTGCCGGGAGATCCTATATTTGCCTTTTTTACGGCCGGATCGGGACTAAAAATCCACCGCACTAATTGTCCGAATGGCACCCATTTAATGGCAAATTACGGCTACCGTATCATGAAAGCAGACTGGGTGGATCAAATCAACAGTTCATTTTTGGTAGAACTGAAAGTTATCGGGGTAGACGATGGACCGGGAGTAATTCAACGACTCACAGACACGGTTTCAAATAAATTGAATATCAATATCAGATCTTTTAATATCGAGGGCGAAGGAGGGTATTTTGAAGGAAAAATGAGCTTGTTAGTAGCCAATAAAAATCAAGCTAATATTGCCATTAAAACTTTGAAGAACCTCAATGGGATTTCAAACGTTATAAGGGTGAATTGAAGTAAAAATTAATCTGCAAATCAGGCAGATCTAACAGCATTTTTTGCAAAAAAAATTGAGGATGAATTCATCAGTTGAAAAAAATCCGGAAAATTCAGTCTTTACAACAGTAAAGGAAATTTTTACGGTTTTTCTGGAAGAAAATCAATATCGTAAAACCCCGGAGCGTTTTGCTATCCTTAGGGAAATTTATAATCGCAATGACCACTTTGATGCGGAAGCACTTTATGTCCATATGAAAAATCAAAACTACAGGGTCAGTAGAGCAACTGTTTATAATACCTTAGAGATTTTGGTGGATTGTGATTTAGTAAAAAAGCTTCAATTTGGTAAAAATCTAACTCAATACGAAAAGTCCTACGCCTACAAACAACATGACCATTTAATATGTGAAGATTGTAATAAAGTAATTGAATTTTGTGATCCCCGCATTCAACAAATCAAAGATATTGTGTCAGAGGTGTTTGACTTTGAAGTCACTCATCATTCCCTAAATCTTTACGGGAACTGTAAGTCTTGTGAAGGGAAAAAATAGTTGTTCGTGTTTGACACAATTTAGGATTGATTTCTACTAAAGTTAGGTGTTTTTTCACCAACTGGATCCTCCTCCACCTCCAAATCCACCACCGGATCCAAAGCTTCCCCCAAATCCGCTGCCACCACCTCCGGACCAACTTGATGATCCACCGCTTCCACCAGTAGTACTTGGCAAACTCATATTGTAATTCATTCTATGCATACTATTGATCAATGCATTGGTAAAATAAATCGTTGAGAAATCAGCTCCTCTTCTGTTTGATTTATACCAGGAAGGCGGCTCTGTCATTAATCCTTCAAACTTTTCTGCCCATTGTTTTCCTAAACCAAATACAATGGCGTAAGCGATAGTTTTATCAAAATATCCCGGATTATCTTTGTACAATGCCTTTATACGATCAATTTCAGCTGTTCGGACAAACTCCCTGAAGCCCAATAATTTCTGATATTTTTTAAAGCCAAATGGCCCTTTTTTAGGCATCATTCTTCCAAAAACCAATAACAAGGTCGCTATCAAAAGTGGGGCAACAGCATATGACCAATACCCTGTGAAAATAGCAATGCCCAAACCAAAAACACCAAAGAGAAGCACAACCACCCCTATACTCATCAAAGCACAACCAAAACCACGAGAACCCGGAACATAAAAGTCATTTCGTTTACTGTGTTCCATTAAATCTTTGTGCGCAAGGCGCATAGTACCGGTAAATCTTCTTCGTAGTTCGCTCAACAACACCTCATCTTTAAAAAACAAACCACTGAAAAAAGTTTTCTCAAATAATTGGGCGTCTTTGGAAAGATCCTTCAATTTTCTGAATCTGTAGTCCATGTTCTTACCTTCTCCCACTTCTTCTACCTCCAGATACCCTTTACCTGCCCAATAGTACACTAGCGAGACAAGATCCTTTCTGTGTAACTTATCATCCCATAGCAAACCTGCTTCAGCAGAGGTGATTTTTTCAGGAGGGTAAAACTGCACTACTACCGCCTCCTTTTCATTCCGTCCTATTCTATTCCAGAGAAAATAAAGAAAAATTCCTACAACTAAAATCAACCAAATGGGAATATTATTACTGAGAAAAAGATAAATTGAATCACCCAAGCCCAAACGACCGGCAAAACCCTGTGGTCCAGTGACATCCAAGACAACTGATTGCCCTGCCTCTACAGAAAAAGGTTGACTGGACACCCAATCCCCATTTCTGAACTCTAATGGAATACTTTGTCTTTCTCCAAGTTTTATTCGAGCACTTACCAAATCTCTCGAACTGAGATCATCTCCGTTAATTCTGACGTTTAGTTCTTTTATTGGATCTACTGTTTTGCTAAGCAGAGGAATTCGCAAATGCTCCTCTCTAGATTCACTGCCTCTCGTAAACAGACCACTGTAGGTAATTTTATCTGAATTAGTCCACGCTCCACTGTTTTTCAACTCTGATGGGGTTTTTAAAATTCTATAGCCCCTGCTAAGGGTGGTAAAACTCCCTTTCTCGGCCTCCATTCTTGAAATTGGTCGAACCCTTCGATCCAGCAAATTCCAGGATGATGGAATAAAGTTCGATGTAAAATAATCTGATCGCACCTTAAATCTTTGCTGAAAGACAGGTTCAAAACTATTTTCAGGATTAACATAGGCATTGATCACACTATATTTTCTATTGACCTCAACAAGCTGTCTGTTGCTGATTTTTATATCTATGTCCATACTTTCTACGACATAGTCCCACCCAAATACCTGAATGGGTTGTCTATCTTCCTGAAAAACCCCACTCTGTCCTTTTATCTGAAGAACGCCGAATTCGGGCCTGACGGAAGGGTATTCAAAACTGACCCCATAGGGGTTGGCAGATGCTTTTTTTGTGGCAGATTTTCTCCCTGCCAAAAAAGTAAAGGACTCCGATCTTTGACCCTGCCCTCTGACAACCAAATTTCTTACGGGGGTAGTTGGCAAAAAGTGCGATGGAAAAACCCTAAAAAACTCCCCATTTATAGAACTATAATCCACGCCGTAAAGCTCATATTCAAGTGTGATAATTTGCCTTCCACTAAAAGAATCATCATCTGAGGGTTTTATTACAATTCGGGTAAATCTATCGGTGCGATTCCAATTCGCTTCAATCCGCTGTCCCTGAGAATTAACATTCAAATCTTTTATAAAAGGGAAGGTAGGTACTTCCCGCTGTCTATCTTCAGCCGAATATGCAACCAATCTTGAAATGGATGATAGCTGTTTTAAAAACTCCACTTCAATTTCCTCTTTTACCTTCACAAACCCCGGCTCTATTAGCTCGAATGAAAAATCGTGATTTCGAATCCAATAATCCTTCGCCAATTTTTCTATAGGTATGTGTATATTTGAAAAGCTTGATTTGGGGTGACGCGTCACGATTGAGATACCTTCGAATGGTCTCAGGCTCCTTGTACTTTCCCCTGAAATGCTGTTTTCCCTGATCTGGAGATGTACATCCCTGTCTATCATCCCTCTCCTTCCTGTCGCCACAACAATATCATTTTCTAAAAAACGAATACTACCCTCTGAATTAATCTGAAACGTAACTTTTTCAATTGGCACATCCCACTCATTTCCAATAATATTCCAGGGCCACTCCACAGTATCTTCAAACTCATTTAATCCTCCCCAAACTGTATAGGAAATAATGTACTTTTGGTTGCCACTCAAGCGCTTATTCGCATCACCTATTCGGATTATTTTATTGTGACCTTCTCTGAATGTCACAAATGGATGCCCCTTAACTTGGATATCTTCAAGTATAATTTCATAAGCTTGAGGACCTATAGGTCTTATCGCACTACCTGACTGTCCGGAAGCTAAGCCTCCATCCTGATAAACAACAGGGATATACCTCATGATTCCTCTACGAGATTCATGAAATCTTAGATCAATCGTCTCGGTTACATGAAATGAACCGTTTTCACGTACCTCAATATTCACATTGTAGTGATTTATCGTAAACGCTTCTGCCTTTAGGGCTTCACCTGAAAAAAAAAGGAAAAAACATACTAAAGAAAAAAGAAAAAATGCAGTCAAAAAGTCTTCTTTAAATGCCTTTTTAAAGGAGTTCTCCGAATCTCCTGATTTAATCACATCATGAGAAAATGGATTAAACCTTTTAAATTTTAATTGGTAAAAAGTATATAGAAGATTCATTTTCTAAAATTTACAGCTGAGGAATCACATTGTATTAACTTTAAATGTTCTAAACTATATTTACCCTAAAAAGCTCTGATAAAACCACCTCTTAGGTCTTCAAAATTTTACTTGAGGAGCATCTCTTTGAGTATGGTCTTCAAGCTCAAAAAACTGGTATGGTGTAAAATTGAATGAATTGGCTATAATGTTAGCAGGAAAAACAGCAATACCTGTATTGAATTCCCGAACCGTGGCATTGTAATAGCGTCTTGACATTTGGATTTCATCTTCAAGCTTTGACAATTGCTGCTGAAATTGCTGAAAATTTGTGTTGGCTTTTAAGTCAGGATAATTTTCAGCAATAGCAAAAAGAGACCTAAGTGCACCGGTTAGTTGATTTTCTGCGGCAATTTTTTCACCTTTCCCGCCTGCACCTAAAGCTCTGGCTCTTGCATCCGCTACATTGTTAAAAATTTCTTTTTCATGAGTAGCATATCCTTTCACGGTTTCCAGCAAGTTAGGGATAAGGTCATAGCGCCTCTTAAGTTGCACATCTATACCACTCCAACTGTCCTCTACCTTGTTTTTCAGTTTTACAAATCTGTTGTAGTAGGAAATGCCCATAAAAACGATAAGGACACCTATACCTGCTATCACTAAAACAATTGTCGTCATATTAGTTAGTTAAAAAAAGAAAAGGTGATGAAGCTCCCTGGTAAAAATTTACAGGATAATCCCATCACCTTTTTTCATTATGAGAATTTATTTATATTTTACTAATTCACCTTAAACAAATCGTCGCTAAGACCGGTATTGATTTCCACAGATTCAGTTTTCATTTCAATAGCTATTGGCATCAAACCAGAAATTCTAACCATTGTTGGCATTAGGATGCCATCAAATTCCTTATAATTTTCATAGTCATTGGTAATAGTTGTTGTTTGACCCATTTGTTCTACAGTAACCACATCTCTTGTTTTGAGGTGAGTCTCCATATCAAAATAGACATCCATTGGGGTTCCATCCTGAAGGTGGATTCTGATTCTGTAGCTTGGTCTGTCATTTACATTATCTACACCTCTCAGTTCCATTTCTAAACCTGCCTCTAAATAAGCCATTTCCTGAATAATTGCAGACTCTATCCTTTTAGATTCGATTTCGCTTTCTTCAGTTTCAATTCGCTGTCCCATAGCAGACATAAACCCTTTATCGGTATTAAAAATCTCTTGTTGCATAACAGAACCCCCTACTGCCAATTCATTTTTAAAACGGTATGGCGGCTTTTTGTAGCTTACACTTTCCATTTGAGAGCCCATTACTTCAGCACTCATTCTCTGCGTAAAATCTTCAATTGCTTCTATTCGTTCTCTGCTTCCAATAGCTTCCAGATACTGTTCTAGAACCCATTCAGCAGTTACATCATCACCTATTTCAACATCCAGTGCTTCAATCGGTCTCGCAAAATGATCGAAAACTTCCACTTCACCGGTATGGGAAAAAACAGCTAATTTTGGAGCAACCTCATCTAAACTTCCCGCAGCAATAATCCAAGCATTATCAGGTTTGATGTATCTTTTTGCCATCTCCTGTACATCATCTACAGTGACAGCTTCCAAACGCTCAAGATAGGTTGCATAATAATCATCTGGGAGGTTATACCGCTTAATATTGAGAGCAAAATTGGCTATTGTTCTCGGACTTTCAAGAGATCTGGCAAAGCTACCATTCATAAAATTCTTCACCAATTGAAGAGTTTCCTCATCCACAGGTTCTACAACCAACCTGTTCATTTCGTAAAGAACTTCTGTGATTGCACTATCTGTAACATTATTACCTACCTCAGCACCCGCTGAGAAACTAGCAATCAAACGATCTGTACTGATATTGGATCTCGCTCCATAAGTATACCCCTTATCTTCACGAAGGTTTTGCATCAATCTACCTGAAAAAACTCCACCACCTAGAATGCTGTTCATCACTCTTACTTTAACCAAATCAGGATGGCCAGGAGTCAATTCAATAGGATAGGCTACTCTAAAAACTGTCTGAACTGCCCCTGCTCTGTTAGCAAAAGCTACTCTGTTAGCTTCAGGCGGTGCAGGTAAATCATAATTCTTCTCAGGAACCACACCCGGCTCCCATGATCCAAAATGAGTTTCTACCAATTCTTTGGCTCTTTCGGTTGTTATATCTCCTACAATAACAAGATATGCAACATTTGGCTTCCAATATGTTTCATAATAAGACACCAACATATCACGGGTAATGTTTTTAACAGTTTCATCCGTAGTAACCTCTCCATAAGGATGGTTAGGACCGTATAATAGGGCAGTCATCATATTCGAGACCATCGAATTAGGATCAGTGCTTACTGTAGATAAGCCGGACAACATTTGCGTAATTGCCCGATCAAGTTCCTCTTGAGGAAAAGTTGGATTTAATAAAACATCTGACATCAAATCCAATAGAGTCTCAGTGTGTCTGCTCAGACTAGATGCAAACATTCCTCTGCTTGAAGTTGACAAAGAAGCTCCAATAAAATCAATTTCTTCATCTATAGTTGCCTTATCGCGATTAGTAGTTCCGGATCTCATCTCACTTCCTGCCATACTTACATACCCGGCAGCATCCCCTTCCATTGGAGGATCTACATTTAAAGTTAGCTGCCAAGAAATGGTTGGACTTTTGTCATTTTCTACAACAATTACGGTAAGCCCGTTTTCAAGTGTAAAAGATTCAAATTCTCCAATCTGTATTGTCGGAGCAGGACCAGGTGCAGGCTGTACTGATCGATCCAATACCTGTCCTAATAACGAATGGCTTAAGAACAAGATCAAAACCAGACTAAATAATTGTTTTATATTTCTCATTTTTGATTATTTTTTATTTGGAAAATTAAAATTGATTTATTGGACAGCGGGGAGGTAATGAATTACCACTCTTCTCTCCGGACTAAAATACTTTTGTGCAGCATTTAATAAATCCGCAGGCTGAACTGCCATATATCTTTCAATCTCTGTATTGATTAAATTGGCGTCACCGTGAATAATGTGGTAGTTCGCCAATGCAGAAGCTCTCCCCGCCATGGTTGTATTTCCACCGAGCAATCTACTTTCGTATTGATTATATAGCTTTTGCATTTCTCGTTCACAAACCTTCTCAGAAGCTATTTTTGCTACCTCGGCATCTATGGCAGCTTCCAACTCCAGAATATCAACCCCCATATTGGGTAAAGCAAAAATGATAAACAAACCAGGATCTTCCATCGGCAGAGGAATCGCCTGTACAGTTAATGCTAACTGTTGTTCATCGACCAATTCTCTGTACAGTCTCGAGCTCTGTCCACCAGAAAGAGCAGTTCCCAGCATCTCCACTGCATAAAAATCATCCTCGCCCATGGCAGGTATTCTATATGCATGAATAACTGCAGGCAATTGAATATTGTCATGAACTGTATCTCTCAACTCTGAGGTAAGTGCAGGTTCTATAATATTGGGTCTGTAAATTTCCTGAGTTCCGGCTGGAATATCACTATAATATTTGTCGATCAGTCTTTTTGTTTCCTCTTTATCAATATCACCGGTGACTACGAGCACAGCATTATTTGGAACATAAAACATCTTATGAAACTCTTCAAATTCGTGATCCTCAGCAGCCCATATATGATCTGCAGCACCTAATACATCCCATTGATAAGGATGCTCAGAAAAAGCTCTTTTAATCGTCTCAGTTAATAACCTACCATAGGGACGGTTGTCTCTTGTTTGTGACATTTCCTCTGTCACTACACTTTTTTGGGTAGCAATTCCAATAGAATCTACCACTGCATGCAACAAACGCTCTGACTCTAGCCAAAGCCCAAGCTCTAGTTGATTGGAGGGCAAAAGAACAAAATAATTGGTAATATCAAAACTGGTCCAAGCATTAAGTACTCCTCCTGCTCTTTCAACAATTTCAGAAAATTCTCCCCTAGCTATATTTTCGCTGCCCTCAAACATCAAGTGCTCAAAAAAGTGAGCAAAACCAGTTCTATCAGGTCGTTCATTTTTAGACCCAACATGATACATTATATTTACTGTAACGATCGGAGTAGAATTGTCCTGATGCAGAATAACATGTAATCCGTTATCCAAGGTATACTCCTCAAACTCAATACTCGAAGTTTGGGCATTAAGCGCGAATACGGTCGCTACAGAGAGCAAAACCGAAAATGCTAATTTTTTCATATAAAATATTTTTTTAATGTTTTACAGATTATTTAACTCCTTATATTAAGGAACCACAAAGAAAAGCAATTATTGAGAATAAAAGCAGCAAATTAGATAAACAATGGCTTTACATCTACAAATGAGCATGGAATAAATAAGTTTTAACTCCGCCACCTAAATAATCGGGAAAAATTAAGCAAAAATTGAGAAAATAAAAAGAGATCAAACCATCTTGTCTGCACAACAAGTACTTGCAAAAGCATCGGGTTTGGCTTTAAAAACAAACCCCATTCCCAAGACATACCCCATAGCATCACGCAATGCAGAATTGGAGACGAAGTTAGGATCTGAATTGATGTCCGCATGAATTTCCAATTCAACATCGTACTTATCCAACAATCCACATAAGTTATATGCCACATCAACAGACCTTGCAACTTCTTGGATCATCCTCTCTTTTATAGACATTTTGGCTTGCACCCTGATGTTACTAATAAACATAAATCCACCTCGATGCTCTCTTAAGAACACAATTACAGTTGCAAACTCAATAACACCTCCTTTTACTCTGCTATCTGTTCCTATACAAACTTTGAGTCTAAAACCCTTTTCAGTTTCCTCCTGAATGGTTTTTTCAACAACTGATACTATGGGTTCTTCAATTATTTGTCCATTAAATCTACGCCATACCATGAAATAAGTTTTTGATAAAGGTAAACAAATAAATTACTTACATATCCTTTTTTTTCACAATTAACACAAATATTACATAAAACTACTGTTTTTAACTTCAAGATAAAATCCACAATTAATTACAAGTTGCTGTAATAGATATTTTAAAGCGACATACATTGTTTTTAAATACATCACTAAATTATTACCTTTGCATATTAAGGCAAATCCGGTGATAATTGAATTGGGAATGCCATTAAATCCATTACTGTCAATGAAATACTCATACTTACTTTTTTTTATTTTTGGGATAAATGCCCTTTTTGCTCAGGGAAGTCTTCAATTTTCAGATGAAGCATATATGAACGCTGACCAACAACTGTACTTTTCCACCAATCCAGAAAGTACAGGCTTAGCCGGAAGCAATCAAATCTGGGATTTTAGTTATCTGGAAAAAGAAAATGAAGTAAAAAGCTACCTCCATCCTTTAAATAAACGCGAATGGGCCTTAGCCTTTCCGGATGCTAATTTAATTATTGAGGAAAACGATCTGCTTTTTTTCATCAGAGCAGACAGGAGCACACTTTCTGAGTATGGTTATTTAAAAGGGGAGAGACTTATGGTTTATGATCAACCTATTGTCCGTTTTCCATTTCCATTTGAATTTGAATCAAGTATTGAGGGAGATTATTCTGGAGTAAGGTACTATCGTCAGGAAAGAAAGATGAGTGGGCGTTACAAATCCGAGGCGGATGGATACGGTACGCTTATACTTCCTGGAGATAAAGTCTATGAGAATGTAATTCGTGTTCGATTTTCCAAAAGCCTCGACAACAATCTTTCAGAAGAGGTAATTTATCGCTGGTACAAAGCGACAAACGCTCCTGTTTTACGAAGCCCATTACTAACTATTTTCACAAGAGAGGAATTGGGTGAAAAGCAAATAACTGGAGGGGCTTTTATCGCAGCCGAAGAACCCATTACAATAGAGGGCAGGTCAACAGAAAACGACCCAATTGATGCAGGACAAAAAAAGGAAAGAGGGGGTTTTTATCAATACAACATCAGTCCTAATCCTTTTTCCGAATTTGCCTTGATTGAATACACTATTCCTGTCGCAGGAAAAGTTACTATTCAATCATTTGACAACAACGGTAGATTGTTACAAACACTTCTAGAAGAACATCAAAGTGCCGGAAATCACACCCTAAAATTGAGCTCAACAGGTGTTTTTGTTCAGCATATCCGAATCTTGGTTGACGATCAATTCATTGCATCTAAGAAGGTCTTTCAGATAGATAGCTTCTAGTGAATACCATCTTACCCCCGCCACAATAAATGAGATAGATATCCTGCTCCTTTATTAAACAACTTTTCCTATAATTTTTCTTAGCTATGTTAGAAATTTTTATGGATTCATATTTTCCTCATGCTGTAAACCTTATTTCGATGGGCTCAACAACCATATTAGGTTCTGCTAGCCCGCTTGGCTACTTTCTTTGAATTGATTTCTTGATCTGGAATAAATAAAATATTCCATTCCTTAAACTATTTTCGTCAAAAAGGCATTTAAACGTTTATTACTTTTAAATAATCTGCTATGAAAGTGAATTATACCAAAACATCCTTGACTGTTATCGTGTTGCTTTCCATTTTCATTATGGCGAATTCATCTGCTCCTCCGGCAGGGAGGACAGGAGCACCCGGTGAGGGAATGTGCAGCGCTTGCCATGGTGGAAATAACCCCTTGGGATTAGACGGTGATATATTAATTAATGGAGTTCCCGATCAGGTCAATCCCGGGTCAACTTATGAATTAGAGGTATTATTGAGAAATCCTAACGGACTCGCACAAAGAGGTGGTTTCCAATTGGTGGTACTGGACGAAAATAATGAAAACATCGGAAGCTTCGGAAACCCTTCTCAAGGCAGCCGAACTCGAAATTTTTCTGGTCGCACTTATTTTGAACATAATCCCGCCCAAAATTTCCCGGCTGAGAATTTAGTTTCCTGGACAGTTGAATGGACAATACCGGAGGATTCAGAGGCTACTAAGGTAAACATCTACACCTCAGGTCTTATAGCAGATGGAAATGGGGGAACTAGTCGTGATTTTTATGTCAGAAATGAACTCTCAGCAAACGTAGTGACAACCAATGTCAATGACCTGAGCTTTGAAAGCATTACACTCTACCCCAACCCGGCTGCGGATTGGATTAATTTCAAAGGATACGTAGAAAACACCCTACTAGATTATCAAATAATTGATTATTCCGGAAAACTACATTTAAGCGGTCAGTTCCTCAAAGGAGACAATATCGACATCAGTTCCCTACCAACAGCCAGCTATTTTATCACGCTGAGAAATAATGAAAAAATAGAGGTGCTAAAATTTCAAAAAATACAATAGACTGTACTTTCATTAAAGAGGGAAAACATCTAAGTAAAAATATTTATTCTAAAAGTTGAAGATTCTGTATCTTTGCGGTCCAGATAAATTCAGCCCGGATGGCGGAATTGGTAGACGCGCTACCTTGAGGGGGTAGTGTTCGAATGGACGTGCAGGTTCGAGTCCTGTTCCGGGCACTTTTAAAAAGCGGTACCATGGTATCGCTTTTTTTAATTAAGTTTTACAAAAAAAGAAAGCCCGATAGATTCGAGCTTTCTTAATTATTACATGCGTTTTTCTTTCTAATTGCTATTCTTTAACCAATACAATAAACCTTTCTTTCAGGTTTTTATCCTGTAACTCCAAAATATACCAACCAGAAGCCCATCCTTGTGTAATAATTACCTTCTCTCCAACTTTACCTTCAATCAAACCAGTGGTAATTATCCTACCAGACGAATCAAAAACCCGATAACTAGTAAACTCATTTTGCAAGTTGTATTTCAAGATGACTTCGTCTCTGAACGGTATCGGATATGCAGTTATCTCAGCCTCTGCTTCATCCTCTTTATCAATAACTATTCGTTCTCCATCTCCAACAGGAATTACAGGAATCAATCTTGCTGAACAGGTGTCGCCGC
>RECS01000165.1 GCA_007693915.1 Saprospirales bacterium
ATTATAGCCGACAGTTTGGCTTTGCAGTAGAAATTTTGTGAATAATCCGGGCTAGTTTCAATACCTAATATTAAATTTTTTTAGCCCTTTTTTGATTTTTTTTAAATTATCTGTTAATGTAGGACATATAGTGCAATTGTAATACATCAATTAGAATCCAATCATTATCTTTGTCCGCTAAAGAGAAAACATAATCCACTGCCTCTCTGTTTTTTGATATGAGTTGGGGAGGTTTTTGAGATCAACATTTTTTAAATATAAAAAATCACCATGGGGTTAGGACAATTAACTATAGTCATTTTATTACTTGCAGCTGCTTTTACACTATTTGTTGTTTTCGGATTAAAAAAATCTAAACATTGGTTGACCACTTTTATTCAGACTGCTGTTGGATTTCTTTTTATATTCTCGGGTTGGGTGAAAATTGCTGATCCGATGGGTACCGGTTTTAAATTAGAGCAATATTTTGCTGAGTTTCAGGCTACTTTTGAGGGTACTTGGTTTTCATTTATCGCCCCCTTATTTCCTTTGCTATCAAGTTATGCTCTGGCTTTCAGTATCATAGTGATAATTGTTGAAATTCTTGTAGGTATTATGTTGGTTATAGGTATGTGGAGAAAATTTGTTGCCTGGGCTTTTTTCTTAATGGTACTGTTCTTCACCTTTCTTACAGGCTTTACCTTTTTAACGGGCTATGTGCCATCAGGGGTTAATTTTTTCCAATTTAGTCAGTGGGGCCCCTACAGTATGACTAACATGCGGGTTACAGATTGTGGCTGTTTTGGCGATTTTATTATCATTGAACCTAAAATTTCTTTCTATAAAGATCTCATTTTATTAGTTCCCGGTGTTTACCTCCTGTTTTACTCAGCCAAAATGCATCAGTTTTTTACAAAAAAAGTAAGATGGACCATTTTGGTGGCATCAACTATTCTATTATTGATCTATGCTTTTGCAAACTTCGCCTGGAATCTCCCTCATATAGATTTCAGAGCCTTTAAGGAGGGAACAGATATCAGAACTGAGTTGCAACGTGAGGTAGATGCTTCTTCCAATGTACAGGTGATTGCTTGGAGATTACAGAATCAGGAAACAGGGCAGGTAGTTGAATTATCATCTGAGGTTTACTTTGCTGAGTTAGGGGCAGGAAATTATATGCCTCCCGAATGGAGTGTTATTAAGCAAATTCAGTCAGAACCCGAAATACCACTAACAAAAATATCGGATTTTAGTATCAATGATTTAGCTGGCAATGAGGTAACTAATGAAATCCTGGACTATAGTGGACATTCAGTAATGATTGTTGCTTACAACCTTCCCGGAAGAGCCACTACTGAAACTTATACTGCAATGGATACGATTTTTGCTATAGATACTGTGGAGGTATTAAATCTGGCCGGAGATGTGGACTCTGTATATGTAGTTGAGCAAATTTCTGAAATCAGAGAAGTGGAAAGACAGCGACCATCATATGACTGGGACGGCAGATTTACGAGGCATTTTGATGATCGAATCAGTGAGTTTGTAAATAAGGCTCTTGAAAATGGCATTCGCGTCCAATTGGTAGCCGGTGAAGGAGACCCAAACCGTATCAATGCCTTCCAAAGAGATATGGGACTTGAGGATGTTACCTTCTATTTTGCCGATGATATTCTTCTAAAAACCATGATCCGTTCAAGCCCCGGAGTAATCTGGTGGAATGACGGAGAAATCTTGAGGAAGTGGCATAAATTAAGGTTGCCTGATTTTGAAACAGCATGGTCCGAGGTGCAATAAAATAGTAGGGTTTTTCTTTTATTTTGGTTTTTAATGGCATTCGATTTCTTTTGAAAATATTCCTTGGTACAGCGTTTAACTGGCTGGATACTAGGCATAGCAAGGGTGCGTAATTATCTGACTCGAATCATACAGTTTTCAAAGAGGTTATGGCAGTTTTGCAATAAATCCTTATGACATTAGCATTGAAGAAAAATATGTCACAAATATAGCAGAGCGCCATAAAATTTGATTTTCAAGGGGTGTTTCCGGACTTTTATAAAAAGTATATAATAGACTTCGATAGTTGGTATCTCCCGGATAAATTTATTTCGCACCTTTGGTGTTTATTTTATCTTTAGATTGCCGACAAAGCCCTACAGGCTATGTTAATTATTACCGCACCTTTGGTGCTCACAAAGACTCTTTAAACCTGAAATAATTTAATTGGTTGCCTGAACCTGTATTTTGTCATTCACCCATTGCCTTAATCTTCTAAGTTGTTCAGGCGATAAAAATTCGCTTTATGATTTACCAAGCCTTTGTATTTATATTTTAGCTTATTGCGTCCTAGCGTAGCATAAATAATCAGTAAAGATAACTTTAATTAAAAGTATCCAATATGAATCAAGGCATCTCCCTGATGTACTACGGGAGAATTACTATGACCAATGATATATCCGTCCTTTAAGCTTTTTATGTCGTAATCCTTATTGTCATAAAGGTCTTGTATGGTACCAATGACTTCACCTTTTTTAACACGATCACCGGAAGTCTTAAAGGGAATGAAAAAACCGGATTGAACAGCCCGTCTCCATCCTGATCCCGCAAGCTTTTGAAGACAACGTTAATAAAAATAAAGGTATCTAAAGATTGATCACTATTTTTTGTATTTTTGCAAATTATTTAAGTTAGCGTTTAATCCAGACATGATCACACCCAACACAAATAAATTGATAAATGAGGTTTACTCGTCTACGGTTGGAAAATGGAGATTTATTAACCTATATCTTTCCCTTTTTTTGATTGCGATCGCTTCCATTGATATAGAAGCGCAATGTTTTTATGAAGGTCCATTTACTATTGCAGATTTATCCAATAATTTCATTACTCTTGAAATAGAAGGTGCGGTAAATGATGACTTATCGGATCCAGGACAAGGTGTTTGCGGTGCAAATATTCATTTTAATCATTCTGCAGTTGGTGACTTATTGATCACCTTGACTTCTCCGGCCGGTGATGTAATTACCTTAGTTGGAAATACATCTCCACCACCACCTCTAACTAATGGAGCAAATTGGAATATTTCATTTGTTCCATGTGGGTTGCCTGCAGCACCTGACTCAGGTATAGGAGCTCAATGGAGCAATAATTCTGCATGGGCAAATTTTGGCAACTACACCGGTTCGTATTACCCTTTCGCAGGTTGCCTTGAGAATTTTAATACTGGTTCCGTTAATGGAAATTGGGTGCTTTATATTCAGGATGGTCTTGAGTTTGACGTAGGTGAATTACTTGAATTCAGTATTATCTTTTGCAATCCCGAGGGAATTGAGTGTGAAACCTGTGAGCCGGATGGAGGCTTTTTATCCGGTCTTCCTTACGAGATTTGTCAGGGTGAACAGATTGATAATTTGCCGGAACCCGATTATCTTTTTTCAGATCCACCTAATCCGGATTTTTACGATTATCATTATCTGGTAGTTTTGAATGATTCTATTATAGGCGTACTGCCCGATGATGATTTTGTTTTTGAGAATGCGGGAAACCATAGGTTGTACGGATTGTCAATTGCAAATAGAGATACCCATTGGCTGGACTCTCTTGCCGGTCAATTTCTTTTTTCTGAACTTAGAAGTCAGTTGAGTCCGGGACAACGGATTTTTTGTGGGGATATAGGATTGAGTTTTGTTAATATTTTTGTTTATCCCGTTTATGACCATGTGGTAGATATTACTATATGCAGAGACGAACAATATGTAGCAGGTGATTCCATACTTCCGGGACCGGGTACTTATTTCTTTGAATTTAATTCAATTCATGGCTGTGATAGTATTGTTACCATCAACTTAATGGAAGAGATCATTTTTGCAACTGCTGAAACTTCAGATACCCTGAGTTGTGTTTTTTTTCCGGCGACCATAGAAGCCAGTGCATCGGTTCTGCCGGACTCAGGTGCTTATATTTGGCTGAATACTGACTTTCAGGTGGTAGGGGACTCGAATACATTGGAATTGGTTACAAATATCGGAGGTTCTTATTTTTTTGTAATTGAAAGCGAATTTTGCAGAGATACCGCAGAGGTCTTTTTAAGCGGAAGCATTGAAGGTACTCCGGTTCAACTTTTTGCCGATACCCTGGATTGCATTAATAATCAAGCATCTTTGAGGGCAGTAGCTCAGTTTCCACTTCTGGAGTACAACTGGACAGGTCCCGATGGATTTGAAGGTGATCAGCCTGATGTTACTGTAGATACTGAGGGCTGGTACTTTTTTGCCGGCTTAGACAGGGATTCCTGTTTAATACTGGATTCGATAGAGCTGATCGGGGAGTTTGAACCACCGGTTTTGGTTACTGAGGTGATTCTTGGAGACTGTATTGGTAGTGATGTGCAGCTGCTAATCCCTGAGTTTGATTCCTCCTATCAACTCATCTGGATTTTTGAAGGAGACAGCCTGGAGGGAAGATCACCGATTGTCAATATGGAAGGGGATTATGAGCTGATTGTTGAAGCGGAAAATGGTTGTATTGAAAATTTTAGAGTAGAGGTTATATATCAATATGATTTTCCACAGATTACATTGGGTAGCCTGACTTTTCCCTGTGAGTTGGATAGTGCCGAGCTTTCGGCATCATCGGATATTGCCGGTTCTGAATTCTTCTGGACTGATTCTTTGGATTTTATTGCCAGCGGTGAGCTAGTCAATGTGCCTGATCTTGGCACCTATTATCTCGAGGTAGTTTCCCCGGCAGGGTGTAGTGTTGATACTGTTTTTGAGGTGGTTAGTCAAGGTAATCTGCCGGACTTGGAATTGATTTTATCAGACACTTCCGGTTGCTTCAGGGACAGTATTCAATTGTTTTCGCAGAGCAATTTTCCGCAGTTAGAATACAGTTGGACAGGACCAGGCGGTTTTTCTTCAGTGGAGGCATCTCCCTGGGTATATCAGGAGGGGCAGTATTTTGTGGAGATATTTACACCCGGTGGATGTGAGTTGTTAGATTCGATATTTGTACCCAATGAGTTTGATATCAGTGGTATTGAGATTTTATCGGATACCATAAATTGCCTAAATCCTGTTGGAAACCTTACTGTTACAGGTCCGGATGAGTATGTTTACACTTGGACTTTTCCCGATATGAGTGCGGAGGTCGGTCAAATGGTTGACTTTGTGGATACGGGATTATATCGGTTGTTGATTTTAAATCCGGAAAATTTTTGCACAGCAACACTAGAGCATGCTACTTTAGGAGATTTTGAAAGTCCGGAAGGGGATTTTGTAGCAGACACAATTAGCTGTAACGATCCTTTGGCAAGTGTACAGTTTTTAATGGATGCAGAGGTAACAGCTTTGCTGACTGGGCCGGGAGTATTGAGTTCCACTGATACGGAGGCCATCGTTGACGAGCCAGGAGAATATTTGCTGATCTTTACAGCCTTGAATGGATGTGAAGATTCGGTGCAAGTAGTGGTCGAAGCAGATACCGCTCTTCCTCAAATTGTGCTGAATTTTACAAATCTTGATTGTCGCAATGATTCTGTTAGTCTATCTTTTCAGTCAGATAGAGCGTTGGAAAGTTTTTCCTGGACTGGACCGGATGGTTTCTTTTCTGATGAGGAAGTAGTCAATGCTGGATTGCCAGGGTCTTATCAGTTTGCAGCGCTAGGTTTAAATGGCTGTAGTGATACCATTGACTTTGAAATTGAAGACAGAAGTGAAGATTTAAATATTGTTTTTTTAGGAAATACAACCATCGATTGTAATCAGCCTCAAACTGTTATAGCTTTAGAAGATGCTCAATCGGACTATACTTTTGAATGGTTGGGGCCGAATGGATTTAGCTCTACTGATGAAGAGATTGCAATAGTAGAAGGTGGGTGGTATTTTTTAACGGTCACCGATGCTGAGGATTGCGCAGGTACAGATTCGGTATTTATCTCTGAGGATTTTGAATTTCCTGAGTTCGATGCTGTAATTAGTACCATAACTTGCGCAAGTGAGGGCGAAATTAATTTAACCTATGATGGAATTCCTTCCTTTGCATGGACAGGACCGGAGGGTTTTAGTTCGGATGAGGATAGAGTAATGTCTTCTATAGGTGGTGATTATCAGTTGAGAATTACCAATGACAATGGCTGTTCTGTGGATACGCTTTTTGTGCTGCCCATAGATACAATCTCACCGGATATCTCGATAGGCGGCATTGTTGAATTAAACTGCGATCAACCGACTGTTGTTTTAACAATTACCAATCCCGACTCAAGCACCATCTATTTTTGGATTAGCGGTTCAGATACTATTTTTTCTACAAATCTCACCGTGGAAAATGCCGGAATATACCTTATTGAGGCTATTGCATCTAATGGTTGCTTTGCAAGTGATGAATATATGATTTCTGAAGATTTTGAAGTCCCGGAATTTGATTTAATTGAAGGGGAATTTAATTGCGGATCAGCTACTGTTTCCTTAAGTGTAGAATCAGGGGAGGATTTGCGTTCGGTTAGCTGGTTTACTGACGGCGGTATTTTTGGAGTAGGTGAAGAAGTAGAGACCACAGAGGAAGGAGCACATTTTGTTCTGGTAGAAGGCATTAATGGCTGTATTGACAGCCTGGGTTTTGAAATTACTTTTGAGCCTGATTTTCCAGATTTTGATTTGGTTTTTAGTGAAATAAGCTGTGCCCATCCTTTAGCTGAAGTTCAATTAACGACAGAAAGCCAGAATACATTTACTTTTACTTTTCCCGATGGTGAAGAGGGTGAAGATCCGTCTTTTATGACTGAGCTCCCGGGTGAATATACACTTGTCCTCACCTCTCCCAATGACTGTGTAGTTAATGAAGACTTTATTATAAATGCCGATACTGTTTCTCCCGAGGCTGTTATTAACCTGATCAGTGGTTTTGACTGCGAGGAAGAGAGGGCGGTATTGGAGGCAGAATTAGTGAATACAATCGATAATATTGGATATATGTGGGGCGGTCCAGTGGGTTCGATTGAGGGTTCTGCGGCTGCAACTCAACTTATGGTCAATGCCGGTGGAATTTTTACACTTAATATTGAGAATCTGGACAATGGTTGTGATACCGAATTAATTTATGTGCTCGATAGTTTTGATATTGGAGAGGCTAACTGGGAATTGAGTGTTTTACAGGCTGATTGTCGTGACCTGCCTTTTGGTGAAATTGAAATAGTGGCATCAAGTGGAGACTTTATTCAACCTTTTAATTATAGCCTAAATGGCGAAAATTGGCAAACGGAATCCATTTTTAATCCCGGAGTAGGTGAATGGACAGTTTATTTGCGGGACAGCAGAAATTGTGTAGCAGATACCATCATCTTTATCGACCCACTACCTGAGTTTTTGGTTTCAATTGGAGAGGATACCATAGTAGAGTTGGGTGAAAATATTTGGATAACTCCCGATGTCTTTCCTGCTGATCGGGTTTATACTTACAATTGGCTGGGGCCTGTAGATTGCTTTGATTGTCCCGAGGCTGAGGGCTTGCTTGAGCAAGATGAAGTTTTTCGATTGGAAGTAGAGGATGTGGAAACGGGCTGCACTGCTTCTGCGACTAAGCGGGTTGAGGTTACTGCTGATCCGAGATTTTATATACCCAATGTTTTTAATCCAAATAGTCAAGTAGGAAATAACAGCTTTAGGATGTACACCAATTCGGGCTTTATTGAATCAGTAGACATACAGATTTACGATCGATGGGGTAATCTTGTTTTTGAATTGCAAAATTGCCCGGTGTCTGAAGAATGTGGCTGGGATGGCAACTTCAGAGGTGAGCCAATGGCACAGGGTGTTTATGTTTACCAGCTTGTAGTGCGCACAATACGGGGAGATGAAATTATCAACAGGGGTGAGGTCTTGTTATTGAATTAGGAAATGATTTGCCTTCAATGGAAATAGAAAAATCAAATAAAATAGCAGTAGTTTTTGGCTCCACTGGATTGGTAGGCGGACATTTGATAAGATTACTCTGCGAAAACAATTCTTATGCCCGGGTTGTCAGTTACAGCAGGTCACCTTTGACTTTTAGCCATAAAAACCTCGTCTCTAATGTTATTCCCTTCAAGAATTTGAGTGCGGAATTAAAAGAGATGAATGGTAACGACCTCTTTATTTGCCTCGGTACAACCATCCGAAAGGCTGGTAGCAAAGAAAAATTCAGACAAATTGACAAGGACTATGTGGTGACTATCGCAAAAAAAGCTGAATATCTCGGTTTTAATCAGGTTTTGTTGGTGTCTTCTGTAGGAGCTGATAAAAATTCGTTTTTCTTTTACAGCCGGGTAAAAGGGGAAGTGGAGGAGTTGCTATCTAAAATGGATTTTTGGGCTATCCATATTTTTCAACCTTCCATGCTGTTAGGGGAGCGCAATGAAAATCGCTTTGGTGAGAAAATAGCCGGCATAATTGGAAAAGGAATTGATAAAATCAGTGGTAATTTGCTTAAAAAGTACAAGCCTATAGAGGCTGAGGCTGTTGCTGCGGCAATGATTCAGGCTGCAAATCGCATGAAATCAGGAACATTTACCTATCTGTCCCATGAGCTTCAGGATATGTCTGAGGCTTATTATCTTGAGGTTGGAAAATAGAAACTAAAAGTCACATTGTTTTCTAACTAATAGATTTGCTAATTAGCATTGGGAGTCAAGTTTTGTGACCAATACTTACTATTATTAGCAGTGGATTTTATGATGCATAATATCATTAGTTGGTTAGCCTTTTCAATATAAATCAGAATTGGTTATAGTTATTTCTTTTGGATTGAGTAATGCCAAATGTGACCTTTTAACGAACTGTACCAAAAGTAAATTTCAAAGTCTTACAAATGCCGCTCAGCATGATATGAAGATCTGACCAGTGGTGCACTTTCGACAAAGTCAAAACCCTTTTCAAGTCCTACTTCTTTATACATTTGAAAGGTGTCCGGATGCACATATTCTGCGACTTCAATGTGCATTTTGGTCGGTTGAAGATATTGTCCAATCGTCATTACATCACAGCCGTGCTCTACTAAATCATCCATGATTTTAAAAACTTCTTCCGGCTTTTCACCGAGCCCAACCATTATTCCACTTTTCGTTCTTTTACCGAATTCTTTAGTTCTTTTTATTTGATCCAGGCTACGTTGATATTTTGCCTGAGGTCTTACCTTTCGATATAGGCTCTCCACTGTCTCCATGTTGTGTGACACCACTTCCTGACCTGCGGATATCATTCTTTCCAAGGCAGACCAAGTAGCCCTTACATCGGGGATAAGGGTTTCAATAGTGACATGCGGACAACGCTCTTTGATTTTTACAACCGTTTGATACCAGATTTCAGCCCCGCGGTCTTTTAACTCATCGCGATTGACTGAGGTAATCACTGCGTGTTTTACATCCATCAGATCAATAGCTTCTGCAACGCGATCCGGCTCATCCGTATCGTATTCCGGTGGTCTACCTGTTTTAACAGCACAAAAACTACACGAACGTGTACAAGTGTTTCCGAGTATCATAAAAGTGGCGGTTCCTGCACCCCAGCATTCTCCCATATTTGGGCAATTTCCGGACTGACAAATGGTGTGTAATTTATATTCATCAACCAGGCTTCGGACTTTTTTATAGTTCTCTCCAATAGGTAATTTCACTCTGAGCCAATCTGGTTTTCTCCTTCTTTCTTTTGGGGATTCTACTATGGGTAACTCTAACATAGTTTTACTTTTTTTACAAAAAAATATTCAAGACCCAAAGCACTGAATTTTCTATTGGCAAATTTTCTAAATCTGCAAAATGAGTGCATTTTTTGGACTTTAACTAATAGGTAAAGAATCAATAATCAATTGTAAATCTCTTACCTTCTTCTACCTAACTGCAAAGTTAAATAAAGGTTGATAAAGTAGGGCTTGTTATCCTCAATTATCATTATAGGAATGTCCCGAAAAAATAAATCTACCATAATTCCCAACTCTAGAGCCCTTACATACTCTTCAAAAGCTCCCCAGGCAAAGTGGATGCCACCTTTAACATGTACTCCGGGAGCAAACCGCATTTCAGTAAATCCGGTAAAAAAGCCTGAGTACCCATCAATCAGATTCCTGTTGAGAAAGTCATCTCTTATCTCTTCTGAAAATCGGGTGCTTTTCGCCTGACCAAAGACTCCATCGCTTGACCTGAGTTCCAAGTAATAAGGCTTTAACATGCCGAGGGAAAAGCCATATTGGTAATTGACACCCACAACTATTCCTCTTCTCCTCGCTTTTTCTGAATAATATCTTTTGACGCCAAGACTTGCTCTTGCAGTCATAAACGTATTTTGCTTTCCATAAACATAAGGGCGTGATAATACACTGAAAAGGCTAACTCGATTGGATTGTCTCACCTCTTTTGGATGCTTCATGGTAGAAAAATCAATAGAGTAAAAGGAAGTGCGATAAAAAGTCTCAATGGTTCCAAATTTCATGCCTAGTCCCAAACCTCCTGTATGCAAGAATAAGTCAACTGCTGTTTCTTCAAAGTAAACTATACCCACTTGATCAGGTTCTGCACTTTTTGGTTGAAAAGTTACCTGGGCGTATATTGAAGTCGACCAACATAATGTAAGGACTATAGAAAGCTTTATATATTTTAAAAATTTATGCATCAATCAATATAATCATTCCGCAAGCATGGAGGTTCAAAAAAATTTGATTTACTTTTAATTAGTTATCTTCACAGCGCTTAAAGGTAGTATTTTTTTATTATTGCATAGCTCAAAAAACTGTAAAATATTCTTTTTTACGTTAAATCAGTATTCCATTAAATTTGCGACA
Organism: Saprospirales bacterium; assembly: GCA_007693915.1. GTDB lineage: Bacteria > Bacteroidota > Bacteroidia > Chitinophagales > Saprospiraceae > PWJY01. Next base: position 10,786 of record RECS01000165.1, read on the forward strand.
TGAAGCAATTGCGGGTTTTTGCCGAGAAAAAATATCACCAAAGACTACAATACGTCCTTGGCTTCCTAATGCAGGAAGCTACCGAAACCAAGTGGGTAATCAGTGATTCTCCTACTGAAATATCTAATGCTGCTCTCGTATATTCAGAAAAAACTGCATCTCCGGGCAGTATTCAGGTAAGTCCTGGCTGTTTTCTAGAAAAGGGATTTACGGGTGTCTCTGTAGATCATAAGTTTAGCCAAGTGGATCGAAGTATATGGAAAAAAGATAGGGATGTATATACGTCCACTTTTGACTTTTTTGGTCATGTTTTCTTTTTCCTAAGCAGACTAGAGGAGTACAACAGAGATACGGTAAGTGGGTCAAGAAATCGTTTTTCAGTAAAAGATTCCATGCTTTATCAAAGCGGTTTGATTGATTTTCCGATAGTAGATTCTTGGAGGAATGATTTTCTGGAGGTTCTAAAAAAAATAGTTCCGGAGCTGGAAGTTAGGAAGAGAGATTTTCAATGGGAGCTGACTTGTGATGTCGACCTTCTTTTTGCATATAGGGGCAAAGGTATTTTTAAAAATCTGGCAGGACTTACACGCGATTTGATTTTTTTAAAATTTACAGAATTTAGACTGAGGTGGAATTGGCTTTTTACTAAAAGAGAGGATCCTTTTGACCAACTGGGCGTGTTGATTGATCTTGTAGGAAAAGAAAATGAGCAGCTAAAAACTTTTATTCTTTGTCCTTCATCGGGGCATTATTCGGAGGATGAAATTGGATTTCAGTTTTTAAAGTACCACAGGGATTTTTTTTCAAAATATGGAGATAAAATAGAACCGGGGCTGCATCCTTCACTGGGTAGTAAATTGAATGTAGATTATCTTTTTCAGGAAAAAAGGCAGTTAGAAGAATTAAGTGGAGAGCGGATTAGGCAATCCCGACAGCATTATCTCGCTTTGGATATTCCAACTACTTATCACAATTTACTGGCAGTTGGAATTGAAGGGGATTATTCAATGGGTTTTCATGATCATATTGGTTTCCGAGCGGGTACTTCACTTCCTTTTTTTTGGTATGACATTGAAAATGAAAGACCAACGAAATTGCATGTCCATCCTCTATGCCTGATGGATGTAAGTTTAAAGAAATACATGGGGCTATCACCTGATAAGGCTTTAGAGGAGGCAAAAAAAATGATTGACAACATAAAAGCCGTAAATGGAAAATTTTTATATCTTTGGCACAATAGCTCATTATCTGAATTAGATGGTTGGTCTGATTGGCGAAGTTTTCCATCAGAATTGAGCAAAATTGTAAAAAACCGATAAATCCAAATACTCCATGTTAAAAGATTTTTCCAAAAGTAATTCCATCATCAGCCATTATGTGTCTGAACTGCGTGATGCTGAAATTCAGACTAATAGAATGCGTTTTAGAGAGAACATCCGAAGGTGTGGGCAATTACTTGCCTACGAAATCAGTAAAACACTTAGGTATCAAAAAAGGGAAACAGAGACTCCTTTAGGTGTTGCTGAATGCAATGTACTTGAGGATAGGGTAGTAATCGGCTCCATTTTACGTGCCGGACTTCCATTTCATCAGGGCTTTCTCGATGTATTTGATGAGGCTGACAATGCGTTTGTTTCTGCTTATCGAAAACACCATAAAGATGGTACCTTCGAAATAGATTTGCAGTACTTGACCTGTCCACCACTTGAAGATAGTGTATTAATTCTTTGTGATGCAATGTTGGCAACGGGTGCTTCCATACACAAAGCTATTGAGTCTTTTGAAAGCTATGGAAAACCGAGGAAAATTTATATGGCAACCGTTATTTCATCTGCGGAAGGAGTGAAATACCTCCGTCGTTTGTATCCAAGAATCGATATCTGGACTTGTGCTGTAGATGAAGAACTGACAGCGAGGTCGTATATTGTTCCCGGTCTTGGGGATGCAGGTGACCTTTGTTTTGGGGAAAAACTTCAGGATTAAATTTCTAACCATAAAAATAGCAGCAAATGAAATCACATTTAAGAGAAATTGTTCTTTATTACGATCCCGAGTCTAGTAGCGGGAAAATGACAGCGGCATACGCTCGTTCGCTAAGTCACAATGTTATTCTTTATTCGTATGATAAGGCACCTCCCACAGTTACCGGATGGAGGGGGATTCTTCAGGCTCTTGGGATGGAGCCAAAAGAACTTTTGGACAAATCAAAGGAGTATTATCAATCCAATATCAGGGGAAAAGACTTTGATGATGAAGGTTGGCTTAACGTAATTAAAAATAATCCGAAGCTGATAAAATACCCCATTGCCATACGAGGAAAAGAAGCAGTTTTTTGCTCTACTCCTACAAGTATATTAAAGTTGGTTAATAAATCCAATACAGAAAGGTATCATTAGTTGTAGTTGTATTAGTATTTAATCGATTTAGAAAAGTTTTATGACTTCAAGTCTTAGTCCGGTTCTTATACTGGGAATCATTGGTTTCTATTTTTTGCTGTTGCTGATCATTTCCTGGTTTACAGGTAAAAAGTCTGATAACGCTACTTTTTTTCTTGCCAATCGCAATTCGCCCTGGTTTGTGGTTGCCTTTGGCATGATTGGTGCATCTCTTTCAGGGGTTACTTTTATTTCTATTCCTGGAGTAGTAGGGGGAGATGGTCTGAATCAGGCATTTTCCTATATGCAATTGGTTTTAGGTTACCTGCTCGGGTATGTCGTCATTGCCCAAGTCCTCTTGCCTTTGTACTATCGACTCCAATTGACCACTATATACGGTTACCTGGGACAGCGCTTTGGACCTGTTTCTTATAAAACCGGCTCTGCCTATTTTTTACTTTCTCGTACGATAGGCTCTTCCTTTAGACTGTTTTTGGTAGCTATAGTTTTGTATCAGTTCGTTCTCGCTCCTTTTGGGATTTCATTTCTTGCGACTGTGGTGATTACTATCTTATTGATTTGGGTGTATACCTTCAGAGGGGGAATTAAGACGATAGTTTATACCGATACCCTTCAGACCTTTTGTATGCTTGCTGCAGTAATTATGACTGTTTATTTTATCATGAGTGAACTCAGCATGAATACTTCCGAGATGATAAGTGTAATAAGGGATAGCGGATATAGCAAGACGTTCTTTTTTGAGGGCGGCTGGGCGGATCCCAATAATTTTTTCAAGCAGTTTTTAAGTGGTGCATTAATCACCATTGTGATGACCGGACTGGATCAGGATATGATGCAAAAGAACTTGACTTGCAGATCTCTGGGAGATGCGCGAAAAAATGTTTATACCTTTAGTATTATTCTGGTTTTTGCCAATTTGTTATTCTTAACTTTGGGAGCCATGTTGTTTATCTATGCTGCAGAAATAGGTGTGGCTGTACCGGATCGGAGTGACGAATTATATCCAATGCTTGCATTGGGTTACTTGCCTGCAGCAGTGGGTGTGATGTTTGTAATTGGCCTTATTGCGTCAGCTTATTCTTCAGCAGATTCAGGATTAACTGCTCTGACTACTGCATTTTGCGTTGATTTTCTTGGTTTTAAGACAGAGGATAATGGTGTGGATATCAAGAGGAAAAGGTTTGCAGTGCACGTTATGTTTTCATTGATTTTGATGGCGATGATATTATTTTTCAATGCATTGGAAGGAGATGCAGTGATCAATGGTTTGTTTAAAGCTGCAGGTTATACTTACGGTCCCTTACTTGGTTTATTTACTTTTGGTCTGTTTTCAAAGAGAAAAATACGGGATAAGTGGGTGATCTGGATTTGTCTTGCATCTCCGATTGTTTCATTTTTTATAGATACCTACAGCGAACAACTTTTTGCGGGATTTCAATTAGGATTTCTAATTCTGGCAGTCAATGGCTTGCTAACGATTTTGGGTCTGTTTGCTATTTCTTATAAGAGAAAACATGCCGATATTGGGGAATTGGGTTAGTTCGCAATGGAAATGATTTTCCCGGCACCAAATGGGAATAATTTATTAAAGTAGTTTTTTCACCATTAAGGAGTTAAGGTGCATTAAGGTCCATTAAGAATAAGCTTTATGACCTTAATTTTCACCATACCTGAATGGTTAGTTTAATTTAAAGCCTTTACTTATGAAATCTTTTAGCTGCCAATTGTGGAATACCAACTCAATAGGAAACAAAAAAAATGAAACTATCGTTATTATATAAGTACATAATTAGTAATTTTAAATTATGAAAATTATAAACTATACAGAGCTTAGATTGAATCTTAAATATTGGTTGGACAGTGTCATTGACGATGTTGAAGAAGTCGTTATCAAGCGTAAAAATCAAAAGGATCTGGTACTTATTTCATTGGAAGAATATAACTCTTTACTAGAGACTAATTATTTGCTATCGGGTAAGAATCGAGATGTGTTATTAGAGTCGATTGCAGAGGTTAAGAAAGGAAATAAGGAGCATCAGCAATTATTAGATGAATGAAATTAGCTTGGTCAAATAGGGCTTGGAATGATTATTTGTATTGGCAAAAAACAGATAAGAAAAAGCTAAAAAGGATAAATACCCTAATCAAAGATGCAGTTCGAGATCCAATTGACGGAATCGGAAATCCAGAACCTTTAAAACATGATTTACTTGGTTTTTGGTCAAGACGGATAGACAAAGAACACCGATTAGTTTATAGTTTTACAGAGGATGAATTATTGATAGTTGCGTGCAGATATCATTATTAAAAATAGCTGTATGCTTTTTGATCCTGTATGGATCTGATGCGCTGAAAAATGGATCATTTTTTATAAAGTAGATAGTGGTGAGGTATGGTTTTTTATAAACCATTAAGGAGTTAAGGTGCATTAAGGTCCATTAAGAATAAGCTTCATGGCCTTAATTTTCTTCTTACCTCAATGACATATTCGATTCACAGGTTTTTTTCGAAACCAAATGGATTTTGTAACACATAAGCCACTTATGGTCTGGCAACTACTTTTTCAACACTAGTTTGATTTTTGTAAGTAAAACGAATTAAATGCATTCCACTCAAATGAGAATAATCATAATGGGTGTTAGTAGTTCGCATTCCGCTTTCAACTAATTGACCATTGATGGAAAAAACTTCGACCTGATAGTTGGATTCTGTATCTGACTTTAGAGAATAGGTAGTATTGGTAATGTAAGTTTCCAGCTGCTGGATGGGGGTAATTTCTTCCGTATTAACGCTAAATCCAAGTTCGAGGTAATATAGTTCTCGTCCTACTTGCTGATCTAAGTTGCTGGTAAAAAACAACCTATCTTCGTGAACAGCAACCAATTGAACTGATCTCGATCTTAAAGAAGGGGCGTTGAAAGTGTGTAGGACTGAAGATGATTTATTTTCAAAATCGATCATAATTAATTGAGGAGTAAAGCCATTTGATGTGCCGGAAGCAATAAATGCAAAATTTCCCTTCTGAATCATATTGGATCTATGGCTATTGATTTGGTCTAACATAATAGTGCCATCCGGATGGCCATTGGTTAGGTGCAGTCGAAAAGATGAGCCTCCCATGCCTGCGACAAATGCGAGTTGATCCCCACTTGTGGCATATTCAAAAGATTCATTCTGGGGAAATGACCACAGAGAGGAACCCACCACTAAGGTTTCTTCGTCTTCTTGACCATTGATAATATAATAACCTCGTTCTCGCACCCAGCCTAAGCAATACTCTGAATTAAAGGGAATATATCGGCTTACTTGGCTGTCTTCTATAAACATTTTATTTATTGAGGAATCTGATTCATTGTAAAGGTAGGTTCCCAGTGCTTCTGAGGAAGAAGGAATTCCTTCTAAACCAAATATCAGACCATTTTCAAGTTCGTTTAAGCCAACAATATCTCTATTACTTGTCCAATCAAGATCTGAGATGATAGCCTTTTTTACAACCTCACTGCCTTCGACAATGTATAATTCTATACTACTAGCATCAGGTAGTGCAAAAGCAAAATTTCCCCTGTATAAATTGAAGTTTGCATTTTGTCCCCACTGATGCCTTCTCAGTCTGATTCCTGAAAACATATTCTCAAGCTCAACACCATTTGTTCTAAAAAGTGTATTCCCGGAAGAAAAGTACAAATGGTTGGGATTGGCAACAATTAGTCCGACAGGAGCACCTGAGGTAAATTCAAACAGCATTTCAGTGCCCTCCGGTGTACCATCAGTTACATAAAGCGCCCCACCACTGGCATTGTTAGCGGAAAAATAAACTTTACCGTTAAATTCAGTAAATTGTGAGGGGTTTGATGAAGCAGACCCTTCATTTATATCTTTTAGAATGGAAAGTGTTCCATTGGAATAAACACCCGGTTCTAAACCCACTTCATTACTGGATACGGGTAAGATTAAGTAGTCACCAATGGAAGTCCCGAGATAGTTCCACTCATCAAAACTATCAGCAGAACCTTGGTTAAAATCGGTTACCAATACTGGAGATTGCCCAAATAGTTGAAAAAACGAGATGGTAATTAATAATAAAGTAATAGTTGTCTTCATGGGTTTTTAATTGGCAAATATAAAGTATTGTTGGTAATTTAGGTAGGATTCTTTTATCGACCAGGTCAATCTCATGGATCTCAACCGCTACGTCTACTACAAAATCCTCTCAGTGGACAACAGACAAAATGAATCCTTAATGTCTGAGGCGGTTCAGGTTGAAAAACCGGATATTGTACCCCCGACACCTCCCCAAATACTTCAATTAAAGCCTGAGTCAGGGGCTATTTTAGTGTATTACCTCCATAGCCCTTCGATGGATGTAGCTACTCATCGGTTGGAGAGTTTGAAAGTAGGGGAAGAAGTATGGAATCTTTTTCATGATTTTGAATTAGGCGGGCCACAGGCAGATACGGCAGGAGCTTATTATATCTACAGGGACAGTACGGTGGAAGCTTTAAGTGATTATCGCTATCGATTAACAGCTTACGATCACGCAGGCAACAAATCCGTTTCCAATATTATGTCCGGTCGGTCCTATGATGACGGAGTCAGAGGTGATATCAATAATGGAACAATTACCCCAATCAATCTCCCTACTATCGATGCCACAGCAGTATGGTCTGATTACAGTAAAGGAGTATTGATACAGTGGGATTATACATCTGATCCAACACTTAAGGATTTTGTGATATACAGGCAAAGGATGGGGGAGCCGCTCAGAGAGATAAAAACTTTGATTATTCATAAGGGACAAATAAAAAATCCCACCTATGTAAGATGGGCATTCTACCAATCCAATCTAAACAGAGACTTTTATTTCTTAGATGCCAATCTTCCCCAATCCGGCAACTACGAAT
>RECS01000151.1 GCA_007693915.1 Saprospirales bacterium
CAAGTATGAAAATTCAGCTCCCTGACTTGAAGCTGAACCGTCTAATTCAACCTCAATATCTTCACAGGTAACTGGCGGGGCTGCTGCAACTGCAGCAACAGGCAGATCGGTATTTTCCTCAACAAGAATTTCTGCAAAGTCCTCACATCCTGTCCAAGGATCTGTAACGACTAAGGAATACAATCCCGGAGCATCAATAGCAGGTGTCGCAGTATTTTCTCCTTCTACAATATTACCATCAAGTGTTGTCCAAGTGAACTCAATGGAACTTGGACCAAAAGATTCTGAAGCATCCAACATTACTTCTAATTCATTACATGGAAATAAGAAATCATCACCTTCTATTATCGCAGTGGGTGCAGGAATATTATCAATTTCGATTGAAGATTCAGTTTCACACTCATTTACATCGACAACATGAACATTATAGTTACCGGCTGGCAAGAATTCATAATACTCAACCTCAGAGGGGCCCCATCCGGCATCTATTAAATATGTTGGTGTTCCCCCATTTACGTTTATGATTAGGGCGCCATTTTCTTGTCCGCAGACCTCGTTCACTACAGACAAAATGACCTCAAGTTCCAGGGGTTCGTGCACTTCAATTTCAGAGGATATGAACTCACATCCGTTTTCATCTGTAACCGTAACAAAATAATCGCCACCATCTAAATTAGAAATGGTCGATGCAGTCTGACCATTACTCCAGAGATATGAGTAACCGGGTACTCCACCGAATGCGGACACAGAAATACTTCCATCACCATCAAAAGCACAAGTAATACTCACCACTTCATCAACACTAAGATCAACGGCCGTCGCGGGTCCACTGATTTCAATGTCCTCTAAATAGGTTTCTCTACCATTTTGATCTGTAATAGTAACTGAATAAAACCCTTGCCCCAAATCTTCGGCATCTTTTGAAGTTGCACCGTTACTCCATAAATAGGTTTTGTTCCCATAACCTTCTTCAGTTTCAATAGAAATCATTCCTGTTTCCGCACCAAAACACAATTCATCAACAGTTTCAGTGACTTCGGCTGCCAATCCACAAGACCCAAAAACAGTCTCTAAAGTACTTTTAGGTGGTTGCGCGCCCCAAGATCGAACAATTCTAGTGTCAGGACATACAGAAAAAACTGTTGGAAATCCAACTACTCCATAAGCGGAGCGAACTGTAATGTTCTGTAGGTCAATTATTGGGTAAGGCGTGCCCGAAACCCAGTTTCCTTGGGTATTAGCATTGCAACCTACAGGTCCATACAAACAGTCAGTATTGGTAGACGGATCAGCCTCAATAAAGAAAACCATGGCCTCATCAGTGCCATCAGGACCATATTCATCCCACATTTGGCTAAAGGCTCCACTTTGATGATAATTCCAGCAGGGACCACACCATGTGGCTGAAAATTTAAAAAATACAACTTTGCCCTCATCTAGATAATCGTAAAGCGTATGCTCTACTCCATTGATATCAGTAAGAGTCCAATCCGGTGCTACTTCATTGGTAGGAAGTTGTGCATAAACAACCGATGAAAACAGTGATAAAGCTAAAAAAGAAAGATAAATTTTTTTCATAACATAAGACGTTGTTTAAAAGAATGCCTAAAGTTATAAAAAATATATAAACACCAAGACTATCCTCCGAAATTTTGCATGTTTTTCATCATATTTTGCATATTTTTACCTTTGCTCATCATGTGCATCATCTTTTTCATTTGATTGAACTGCTTGATAAACATATTAACTTCGTGGACTGAGCGTCCACATCCGGTGGCGATTCTCTTTTTTCTACTCATATTAAGTAAATCCGGATTTCCTCGTTCTTCAGGGGTCATAGATTGAATTATGGACTCGACTTTAACGAAAGCTTTATCGTCAATATCCAGATTTTTGGTCATTTTACTCATTCCGGGTATCATTGACATCAATCCTTTCAAATCACCCATTTTTCTAATTTGATTGAGTTGAACAAGAAAGTCATCAAAGTCAAACTTATTCTTTTTGATCTTCTTTTCTAACTTTTTGGCTTCAACCTCATCAAATTGTTCTTGAGCTTTTTCAACTAGGGACACAATATCACCCATTCCCAGAATCCTACGTGCCATCCGATCGGGATGAAACACATCAAGGGTATCCATTTTTTCCCCGCTACTAACAAACTTGATGGGTTTTCCAACTGTATATTTTATGGTAAGTGCAGCACCACCACGTGTATCTCCATCCAACTTAGTTAAAACCACACCATCGTAATCGATTCTGTCATTGAAAGCTTTGGCTGTATTTACAGCATCCTGACCCGTCATAGAATCCACAACAAAAAGGGTTTCTTGAGGCGTGATAGCTTTCTTAATAGCAGAAATTTCATTCATCATCTCTTCATCCACTGAAAGACGACCGGCAGTATCCACAATTACCACATTAAAATGATGTGTGTTTGCGTGCATGATAGCATTACCGGAGATTTCAACCGGATTCTGATTGCCTTCCTCTTTGTAGACGGGAACGTTAATTTGCTCTCCAAGAACTGTCAATTGATTGATCGCAGCAGGACGATATACATCACAGGCTACCAATAGCGGACTCATTTTCTTTTTGGTCTTCAAAAAATTAGCCAATTTTGCACTAAAAGTGGTCTTACCACTACCTTGCAAACCAGCCACCAGGATAACCGCAGGCTTACCTTTAAGGTTAACTTCACTCGCCTCTGAACCCATTAATTCAACCAACTCATCCTCCACTATCTTCACCATCAGCTCCCCGGGTCGTACTGACTTTAGTACATTTCTCTGTCCAAGTGCCTGATCTTTTACTTTTTCTGTAAATTCTTTAGCGATTTTAAAGTTAACATCCGCCGCCACTAGTGCCCTTCTAATCTCTTTTACCGATTGCGCAATATTGATTTCAGTTATCTTATGCTGCCCTTTTAATACCGAAAAAGCGCCTTCGAGACGTTCATTTAAACTATCAAACATATAACTTTTTTATTTTAGAGATCAAAGATAATACATTCAACGAATATGACTAGTCTTCTATAGATTGTCCATAAAAGTAAAGCCCCATAAAGGAAAATAAGATTTCATTTACTTCAAATACCTTTCAACCAAATTAGTGAGGGCAAGCAGGAATGACTTCCATAAACAATTGCATTCTGATTATACTTTTTTCCCAATACGCAGGCCTCATCAATAGAAATGTCGGCAACAAAAAAACTAACTTCTGCAACCCAAGCAGATCCTTCTTTAGGGATTCCCAATGCTTTATCATAGAAACATGACAATTCTTCTAATTCATTCTTCAAGCTTTCATTAAACAACTCATTAGACAGAGAAGGAAAAACTTCAGATCCGGGATTCCAGGCAGTAATGATAGCCCATGAGTGAAAATTATGGCTTATTAAGAATTCAATAAACGTGTCATTTTTTTTAGCAATTAACACATCAATTCCCTGACCAACAAGCCTGTAGGTAGTATTCCAATAAGCTAATACAATTTTATCCTTGCAATACCTTTTCATATTTATAGGTTGAATGGTGCACAAAATATTACCTTTGCAAAATTATTTTTTTTAAGAGACAAAGATGGATAGAAATACAGCTATAGGTCTTGTATTGTTGTTTGTACTTTTCGTTGTTTGGGTTTTTATCAATTCCCCAACACAAGAAGAGATCGAAGCTCAACGCCTTGAACAGGAAAGACAAAAACAACTTGAAGCTGAAAGAGAAGTAGACACCTCAAAAGCACTCCTAGAGGAGACTGTGGAATTAATTGAAGTAGAAGAGGATATAAAAAGTACTCTTCCTGAAGATACTACTGAACAACGCCATCGCCACAGAGCAATTTTTGGTCCTTTTGCCGGGGCAGCTACAGGAGGAGAAAAAGAACTCATACTTGAGAATGATCACCTCAGGCTAGTATTTTCTAATCGTGGCGGCAGGATCACCGAAGCATGGGTCAAAAATTATAAACGATCATTTTTGGGTGAAAATAATGAGGAGTTAAGGGATTCTCTCTTTCTGCTCAATAATCCCCGCAATCAGTTTGAGTATTTCCTGCAGCTCAGGGAAAACAACATGATGGTCAGTACCGGGGAACTTTACTTCGATGCCAATATTTCAGGAAACACGCTCACTTTCAGGTTGCCCGCAGAAAATGGTGGTTATTTTGAACAGCGATACACTTTAAACGAAGACTCCTATGTCGTTGACTATCAACTAAATTTTGTCAATCTGCAAAATATCCTGATCAATGATCCCTCACCGGTATCATTAAATTGGATAAACTACCTTAATAAGTTGGAACAAAACACAGGCTACGAAAGATACTTTTCAACAGTTTATTATAAACAGGAATCTAGGCGATCGAGCTACTGTTCTTGCAGATCCAGTGACACCGAGAATAAAACAGGGGAGCCACTTCGTTGGATTTCACATGCCAATCAGTTTTTCAATTCAAGTTTAGTAGCTAATGAACCCTTCGCAGGTGGCTTTGTAGAAACCGTCATGTTAGATGAGGAGGTTGAAGAACTAAAATTGCTACGTTCCAGATTAGACATACCCGTTAGCCAGGGAGGTTCCTCTACTTTTAACATGACATTTTACATAGGTCCAAATGATTTTGACAGGCTGAGAGAAATAGGTCATGATTTAACGGATATCGTACCTTTTGGTTGGAGTATTTTTGGCACCATCAACAGATGGGTCATCAGGCCAATGTTTAACTTTTTGTTCCAATTTATTGGACATCAAGGACTTGCAATTATTGTTTTGACCTTTATAGTTAAGATGGCGCTGTATCCATTGACTTATAAAATGTTGTTTTCTCAAGCCAAAATGGGTGCACTCAAACCTCATATGGAGAAATTGAGAGAAAAATTTAAAGGGGATCAGCAGAAGGTGCAAATGGAAACCATGAAAGTGTACAGGGAATTTGGGGTAAACCCTCTTGGGGGATGCATGCCTATGGTTTTGCAAATGCCGATTTGGTTTGCACTTTACCGGTTTTTCCCGGCATCAATTGAGTTCCGGCAGGCTTCGTTTCTGTGGGCTTCAGATCTGTCTTCTTATGATGCGATTGTGTATTTAGGATTTAACATACCATTTTATGGTGCTCACATTAGTTTATTTACTCTTCTGTGGGCGGGTACCACTGTCATCTATACCTATTACAATACACGTCACATGGACATGAATGCCGTCAATCCAATGATGAAAAACATTCAGTATTTCATGCCCATAATGTTTTTATTCTTCTTCAACAGCTTTGCTGCAGGTCTGACTGCATATCTCTTATTTTCTAATATACTGAATATTGGACAGATAATCGTTACTAAAGAGTTCCTTTTTGATGAAGACAAAATAAAAGCCCAGCTTGAAGAGAATAAGAAAAAACCCAAGAAAAAAGGTGGATTTCAGGCGCGATTGGAAGAGGTGCTTAAAGAACAACAAAGGATTGCTGAGGAGCGAAACAAAAATAAAAAGAAAAAATAAATACCTATCTTTACAACTATACTAAATTTTAATTCATCGTATTTATTGTTGATAAACCACTAGTTAAAATCTAACAGATGAAATTATCACATTCTCTAATTATATGGCTTTTGGGATTTGCCGTTATACTCTCTTCACAGGCCTGCAATAGAAACTTGACGGCTTCATTGTCCGATTACGAAAGCTTTGTAAGTGAAGACCTCAAAGAAATTGCAGTTTTTAGAAAGACCGGCTGCTTCGGTACATGCCCAATCTACAGGGTCCATTTTTATGAAGGCGGTCGGGCTGTTTACAGGGGGCAAATGAATGTCGAAATGGAAGGAAAGCATTTTGGTTTGTTCAATCAAAGAAAGCTTCGTCAGATTATTAGAAAAGCGGATAGAAATAGATTTTTCCTTTGGCCCGATGTTTTTCCAGTTGAAGAGAAGGAATTTCTGCCCGACTTATCCAACACTATAACCACTATCCATAAGGGAGATATGAAAAAAAGCATCACCCACAATCATAGTGCTCCTGAAGAACTAAAAGACATTGAAAATGCATTTCTTGAACTTATTGACTCTATTGAATGGATGTCCGTTAATGATAAATAACAAAATCTTGAGTCAATCTAATAAGAAATGGGAGAGGAAGCCAATGGTGTTTTAAAATGTGTTAGTGTAATAGGCGGTGGTGTATTTGGGAGTACCATCGCCCTACTATTAGCAAAAAATGCTGATGAGGTAATAATTTTCTCAAGAAGAAAAGAATTTGTAGATCAAATTAATTCTGGTCGCCATGTCCCACACATTGGAATCAATAAAAAGATTAAAGCTTCTTATGAACCAAATGAAGTGGCCGAAAAATGTAGTCTTATATTTCCTGTTCTCTCTTCTGCTGGATTCCGCTCTGCAATGAGGACTTTTTCACCTCACCTTAAACCATCACATATACTGATACACGGAACAAAGGGCCTTGATGTCCAAAATACCACCGAAGAAGAACTCACCGGCAAAAATATCTCACGTGCATTGGTAAGAACTATGAGTGAGGTGATTATGGAAGAAACCAATGTGCTAAGGATCGGATGCCTAGCCGGTCCAAATCTAGCTAAAGAAATTCTGGATGGGCAACCAACTGCCACTGTAATAGCCTCGGAGTTTGATGAAGTAGTTGAATTAGGTCAAAGGGCATTATCAAGTGATCAATTTTTTGTTTTCGGCTCTAAAGATATTATTGGTGCAGAATTAGCCGGAACTTTTAAAAACATACTGGCAATTGGTTCAGGTCTGCTTAATGGAAAAGGTTATGGACGAAATATGCAAGCGATGTTAATCACAAGAGGATTGAGAGAGATTATTTATTTCGGCAAAGCCATGGGTAGCAGCAGCCATGCATTTTTGGGAACTGCCGGTATCGGAGACATCTTTGCTACATGTACAAGTGAAAACAGCAGAAATTTTCAAGTGGGATCGCGTTTAGGTAAAGGAGAAACACTTCAACAAATCCTCGAATCGATGGATGAGGTCGCCGAAGGGATCAGGACCCTAAAAATAGCAAGGCAACTTGGAAAATACCATCAAGTTCACTCCCCTATTACCAATTTACTTTACAGTGTGGTTTTTGAGGGTTATGATTTTGACAGAGCAGTAAATTACTTGATGAGATATCCCTTTGCGCCAGATGTAGATTTTTTGTAAAAAACATTTGGGCTTAATCCCCTTCACTTTCAATTGGCCGTTCAATTTTGTCTAAAAATAAAGAATCCCCGACCCCATTTATTTAAAAAACAAGTCATTTGTTTAAGATGCTAGTGACAGACTATTTTTTTTCCAAAAAAGAATTATATTTATGCCTGAAAAAAATATCAAAATATGAATCAGATTGACGGACCACAGTTTAAGGAAAAATCATTTTGGAAAAGACCGGAAGGAGTCACCGGTTTACTTTTTCTGGCAGGTTTATTAATTGGTGGCGGTTACTTACTTTTCATTCTTTTGCCAACGCTGATAGTATTGGCTCAGAATACACTTTATTTAGTGGGTATGTTATTGATTCTTTTCGCCATTTTATACATGGTTTTTGATCCAAGGATGCGAACCTTGATTGCCTATTCCTACAGAAGTATAATGCGCTGGGTTACCGGAGTCTTTATCACAATTGATCCCATTGGAATTCTAAAAAATTACGTACAGGATCTTGAGAAAAATCTACGCAATATGGGTAAGCAAATCGGTACTATTAGGGGGCAAATGAGGAGACTAAAAACTATGGTTTCTGACAATGAAAAAGAAATTGAAAACAATCTAATGATTGCAAGAAGAGCTAATCAGGAAGGAATAGACCGACAAGTAATGCTTTCTACACGTAAAGCAGCTAGATTAAGGGAAAGCAATGAAAAGTATACTGAACTTCTGCAAAAATTAGAAATCCTTTACAGAGTATTAACAAAGATGTATCAGAATTCTGAAATACTTCTGGAGGACACAAAAGATCAGGTTAAACTAAAAGAACAAGAGAGAAAAGCGATACGCGCTAGCCATTCCGCAATGAAATCCGCTATGAATGTAATATCAGGGGACAACGATAGAAGGATTCTTTTTGACAAAGCACTTGAAGCCATAGCAGATGATGTAGCTGATAAAGTTGGTGAAATGGAGCGCTTTATGGAGATGTCGTCCAATTTCATGAATTCAGTTGATTTACAAAACGGAATCTTTGAAGAGCAAGGTCTGAGAATGCTTGAAGAATGGGAAAAGGAATCGAAACTGATGTTAATGGAGGGAAAAATTCCGGATAGCACTCTTGACCTGAATGAAGAAAGACCTGTGAAGGAGAAAGTAAAAAGAAAAGACAAGCCCTCAAATGATGGCAACAGATATGATAGCTTGTTTGACTAAACTAAATACCACATTTAATATGATTTACCTCAAAAATCTATCATACTCACTGAGTGTATTTACATTGTTTTTAGGTGCACTATTTATTTATCCGAATAATGTCACTCTAAATGCTCAACCTATTGATGCCCCTTATGGATGCCATCACATACACAATAATCATTTCACCTGGCAGGCATTTACACACAGGTCGGAAGATGCCCTTAAAGTCAAAAGGAGAAGTGATACCCTCAACCTCTATCATTACGAAATACATTTAGATGTAACAGCTTTCAATCAGAGAATTATACAGGCTCAAACAATCGTTTTTCTTGAGGCTTTAATGGATTCGATCTCTACAGTCACTTTAGATTTAGAAAGTCTTCAGATAGATTCAGTAAAATTGAATAATGAAGTTGTTGCCTATAGTTATGATGAAAGATACCTTCGGGTTTTTCCGGGTGAGTATCTCCACACAGGGGACAGTTTATTTATTGAAGTCCAATATCATGGCACACCAATTACTTGTCCTTCAGGTTTTGGTGGATTCTATTTTGAGGATGGTTACGCCTATAATCTAGGTATCGGTCTAGCAGCTGATCCTCACAATTTTGGCAGGAGTTGGTATCCTTGTTTTGACAATTTTGTACAACGATCCACTTTTGAGTATCATGTTAAAAGCAGTGGAGGAAGAAAAGCATACTGCGTAGGAAGGTTTCTGGGGGAAGAGCAACTAGGTGGAGACACGATCATCAGATCTTATTTTATGGAGCAACCTATACCTACCTATTTGAGCAGTGTAGCTATATCTAATTACAGAACAATGAACTGGACGCACGAAGGTGCGTATGGCCCTGTTGACATAGAATTAGTAGCAAGATCAGGTGATTTAGACAATTTCAGATCATCGGTGCAGGATATGGAAGCTGCCATTGATGCGTTACAATACTGGTACGGCCCCTACCCCTTTGAGCGGATTGGCTATGTACTGACTAGTCGAGGTGCTATGGAGCATCCTACTAACACAGCCTACCCGGCATCAAGTGTAGCCGGTGGACAAAGCAGTACGAGACTTATGGCGCATGAACTCTGCCATCATTGGTGGGGCAATATCACTACCCTTTCCACAGCCAATAATATGTGGATAAAAGAAGGCCCCGCTGAATATGGAGCTCATCTCACTTTTGAGTGGTTAGGAGGGGCTGAAGGTTTGCGGGAAGCAGTCAGGAGCAACCATCGAACTACTATCGAAACTGCTCATGTCGTTGATGGCGATTATTTTGCACTTTCACCAATGCCGGCTTTCAATACCTATGGAAGACACACCTACTTCCGCGGGGCTTCCATGATACACAACTTAAGGGGTTATTTGGGAGACAGTTTGTTCAGATCGGGCATGCAGGATGTACTCAATGCTAATTTCTTTTCAGCAATAGATGCATATGAATTCAGAGACCAACTCACAGAATTTACAGGAGTTAACTTGGAGTGTTTCTTTGATGACTGGATTTTTTCACCGGGTTATTCAGATTTCTCAGTCGACTCTTTCAAGCTGATAAGGGAGCAGAATGAAAAATATCTATATGAGGTTCATTTTAAACAGGGCAGGTATAAACATGACCATTTTCATTGTAATGTCCCACAGCAATTGACTTTTGGAAAAGGAAGGCAGTTGCAATCTGTCCGACTCATGGCAAGTGGGGAAATTTCGAAAGATAGCATCTGGCTGGATTTTAAGCCCGAATGGGTAACACACAATAATGAACACCTCCTCAATCTTGCAGGTTTCACCTCATTTTTTGACATTACGGAGGAAAGCAACATCAATGACCTAGCTACTCAATCACGAATATTAACCAACGCCATTGATGATAGCCTTTACTTTTTTATCGAACACCATTATACAGGTCCGGATCCAGGAAGCAATGACGATCCAGATTTCAGAATCTCTAGAAACCACTACTTTGTTATTGGAGGAGACATAAGGGAAGATTGGGACGCTACAGTAATTCTACGCTATGATGCAAGAGGAAACTTGCAATTGGATGAGGACCTCACCTCAGTTTCTGAAGATAGTTTAATTCTGGTTTACCGACCCGATCGCAGCGAAGAATGGATGGAATATCCCTATTATGTTAAAAACATGCTTATTCCTACCAATGGAAGGGGATTTATTAATATCCAGAAAGTTTTACCAGGTGAATATGCGTTTGCCAATTCCTTTTTCAGGGATCCTGTTTTTTCACCTGAACTCTTATATACAAATTATCAAATTGAAATTTTTCCCAACCCACTTACTGATAATTTTTTGAATATTCAAGCGGGGTTGCTAGAGGGAGAATTTCAAATATCTATTTATGATTCATCCGGTAAAGAATACAACTTAGGAAAAATATCCTTACAAAGGGAATCTCTTGAGACTATTCAAGTTCCGGCTTTACCTTCAGGACAATATTTTTTACAGATTCGAGGTGAAGATAAAGATGGGAACAATACCATATGTACTGAGTCTTTTATAATACTCTAGATCTCATATTGCAATAAATATTGGAGCGGTTTTTGCTGATATCTTATTAAAGATTTTTGTGAATAATCTGCAAAATAATAGAGGTACTCAGCGTGGGAATCGTATGGATGGCTTCATATTCCTTTTTTTAATCCTACTGTTGGTAATGCTTTTGGGTCTTATCGTTTTTTATGATTATGGGATGCAGAGTTGGCTAGAATGGTTCCGTCATATTCAGCCCGAAATCAGTATTCATGTAGATTAAAAACCAAACATAATTGAATACATGAGTCTAATCTAAAAACCACTATTCCATCAGATCCGGCCTTCTAATCCTTGTTCGTTCAAGTGATTTTTCGAATCTCCAGTCTTCTATCCTTTTTTCATGTCCACTCATGAGTACAGGAGGCACTTCCCAACCATTAAACTCCGAGGGTCGTGTAAAAACTGGAGGTGCCACTAAATTATCCTGAAAAGAATCAGTCAAAGCAGAGGACTCATCATTTAAAACTCCAGGGATTAGCCTGCCAACCGCATCAGTTATCACCGCAGCAGCCAATTCTCCACCTGACAATACATAGTCACCAATAGAAATCTCCATAGTAATCAAATGCTCCCTTACCCTTTCATCAACGCCTTTGTAATGCCCACAGAGAATGATCAAATTTTTGCACAACGATAGTCTGTTTGCCATTCCTTGAGAAAAAACATGTCCGTCAGGTGCTGTGAAGATAACTTCATCGTATTCCCTTTCCATCTTTAATTTTTCAATACAATTAAAGATAGGCTCAACCATTAATACCATTCCGGCTCCCCCACCATAGGAATAGTCATCCACCTGTCGGTGCTTTCCTTTCCCATAATCTTTTAGATCGTGAAGGTGTATTTCCAATAAACCCTTATCTCTCGCTCTTTTTACAATAGAGTGATCAAGTGGACTTACCAATAATTCCGGGAGAACCGAAATGATATCAATGCGCATTTTTAAACTGAAAGTTTATTCTATCCCTAGCAGTTCTATTTCAAATATTAACATAGCGTAGGGACCTATCATATCACCGGCGCCACGCTCACCATAGGCTAGTCGACTCGGAATAAAAACCCTGTATTTAGACCCAACAGGCATCAACTGCAATACTTCCTGCCATCCTTGAATAACTCCATTTACTGGAAAGGTTGCAGGCTGTCCTCTGTTTACAGAACTATCAAAAACTCTACCGTCTAGAAGAGTCCCGTGATAATGTGCAGTAATTCTGTCAGTCGCTGTTGGAACGGGACCATCTCCAGCCTCCAAGACTTTGTATTGTAGACCTGATTCAGTCTCCACTACACCTTCTTTTTTCCGGTTTGCAGTTAGAAAATCATTTTCTGCATTTACATTCTCTTCAAACTGAGCCATATTCTTTTTGGCAAAGTACTCCTGAATCACGGAATTGGCTTTTTCCAAACTGATTTTTAAATCATTCCCATCAATAACATCCATCAAACCCTGTTTCAGTGACTCAGAATCCAGATCAGATATTCCTTGTTGTTGTAAATTTTGTGCCAGCATTAACCCGACACTGTAGCTTAAAGAATCCATTAAATTGTTGTTTTGTCCGAAAGTAGTTGATGGGAGACCGAATGTCAATATCAGTCCCACAACTAATACGGTAGATTTGAAAATATTCATAGTATTATTTTTTAAGTTTTGCATAATGCTTGTAAAATAGTGGAATGGTTTCAATTCCTTTATAATAGTTGAATAAACCATAGTTTTCATTTGGGGAATGAAGCGCATCAGAGTCTAATCCAAAGCCCATTAAAATAGATTTTGCGCCCAATACTTCCTCAAATAGTGGTACTATTGGAATACTACCACCACTTCTCTGTGGAATAGGAGCCTTACCAAAAGACTCCTCAATAGCAAGATGCGCAGCTCTGTACTCGTCAGAATCAGTCGTCACCACTACCGCCTCACCTCCATGATGATGGCTCACTTTGACTGTAACTGAATCAGGTGCAATACTCTTGAAGTGCTTTTCAAATAGGTCTGAGATAGTCTTACTTTTTTGGCTGGGAACCAATCTCATGCTGATTTTTGCAAAAGCTTTTGAAGGTAAAACTGTTTTAGCACCTTCACCGGTATATCCTCCCCATATTCCATTCACGTCTAAGGTAGGACGTATAGAGGTGCGTTCCAAGGTAGTATATCCCGTTTCACCCTCAATTTCATTAATTTCAAGATCCTTCTTGTAGGCTTCAACATCAAAAGGAGCTTTATTCATCATGGCTCTCTCTTCATCAGAAACGATTTGTACCTCATCATAAAATCCGGGTATGGTTATTTTTTTATCCTCATCCTGAAGGGATGCGATCATTCTACACAACACATTTACAGGATTGGCAACAGCCCCTCCATAAACCCCGGAGTGTAAATCTCGATTGGGTCCTGTTACCTCAACCTCCATATAACTCAATCCTCTTAGACCTGTAGTAATAGATGGAATATCCTTTGCTATCATAGATGTATCAGATATCAAAATCACATCGCAGGACAATTTTTCCTTGAACTTTCGACAGAAATCACCAAGGTGTTCAGAACCCACTTCCTCTTCACCTTCTATCATGAATTTGATATTGCAAGGTAACGCATCGAGTTCTTGCATAATTTCAAATGCCTTAACATGCATGTACATTTGTCCTTTGTCATCGCAAGCTCCTCTGGCAAAAATGGCGCCCTCAGGATGAATTTTGGTATTTTTAATTACCGGATTAAATGGTTCAGAATCCCATAATTCTAAAGGGTCTGGCGGTTGTACATCATAATGACCATAAACCAAAACTGTTGGCAGACTATCATCTATAAGTTTTTCACCGTAAACAATGGGATGTCCGGGGGTAGGTATAATTTCAACATTATCTGCACCCGCTTTCTCTAAACTGTTTCTGAGAAACTCAGCAGCTATAATCATGTCCTGATTGTGATTGGTATCAGCACTTACAGATGGGATCCTAAGCAACTCAAAAAGTTCATCCAAAAAACGTTCTTTGTTTTTTTCAACATATTCATTCAATCCTTTCATTTACCTAATTTTTTTATTAAAAAATATGCCCAAGCAAGTCAATTTCTGTCTCAGGCCAGACTTTATCTCCAACAGCTTTATACATTAATCCTTCTTCCAGTTTCCTACGAACAAGACCAATGGATCGATTGTTTTGGACCATCATCCAACAGCACACATTATTGGCAATACTGAACCCGCGATTCAGGTAAAACTCATTTGCACCCGATACCAGCATTAAAAAATCTATACTTGACTTTTTTGCCAAATCATGCAGATATTTCAACATACCTGACGCCAGACCGGCCTCTCTATAGCCTTTCCCAACACATAAATCAACGATCCCAAAAATATTAAAATTAACGCCACCGGAATGAATGATCCTGTGGTCTATAGCAAGATGCCCCGTAAGGGTATCACCTTGAAAGGCCAGAATTCTGAGAGCGGGTATTTGATGAAAAAAAACCCTTCCTTTTGGATATCCATCAAAAGATTCTGATAGCAATTCAGCTATATCCCTCCTCAGCTCCTCGTCCAGATAATGTTCATAAAGATGTTTAATTTGCATCTGAGATAGCAATGACGCCTTGAGCTCTAAAATAGACTGCAAACATACAGATAATTTGGGAATTTTCAGAGTTTTAATACGGTCTTCAACGCAGCATTTGAATAATTCTGTAAAGCCTTCAGTGGATTTTGCATTAAAAAAAGCTCACCAATCCTTTGATTGATGAGCTTAAAAGAAAATTATCAAACCTTAACCATTCAGTAAGGGGTTCAATTTTTTAACACTTAAAAACTAAATCTATAGATTAAATTGAAATTAATACCTGGCATATCAAAACGCTGAGGTGCTGCAGGCCCCAAAACAGGATCAGGGAATCTTCTGACTACTGACATGTGATCCTGATATGCAGTATTGAGCAAGTTGTCCACTCGGAAATTAATACTGTGCACATTGCTATTTGATAGTATTCTATAAAATGCTTCTAATCTCGCAATGCCGTAGCCATCTGTTTGCAGTTCATCAGCCGGTACTCGGTCTTGAGCCGAAACCAAACGGTAGTTACCAGATATTCCCCATGTGCCCGCATCATATCCCAATGTAAATCCTGTTCTGAAGGGA
This sequence comes from Saprospirales bacterium, assembly GCA_007693915.1. Lineage (GTDB taxonomy): Bacteria > Bacteroidota > Bacteroidia > Chitinophagales > Saprospiraceae > PWJY01. The sequence goes on from RECS01000151.1 coordinate 15,024, forward strand.
GGAATAAATGGAAGCGGTTCATTGGTATCATCTGCTCTTGTACCTCTGACATAGTCCATCACAAAATCGAAGTATAGCTGCTCGATAAACATAACTCTTGACTGAAACTCAAAACCCAATAACTCTGCATCTGTACCGAAAAACTGAATAGTGTTTGGAAACTCTCTATCAGCTCTTACACGATAAGGGATATTTACCGCTTCAAAATTGTCAAGAGTCAAAAGCGCTACATAATTATCAATTCTATTGTAAAACCCGGTTGCTTCGATTCTAAATCTTTCACCGGAAATCCTTACGAATAAGTCCATACCCAAACCTTTCTCACTTTTCAGAGATGGATCACCAAGTTCTACTCTGGTTGCCCCCGCATGCCATCCATCAGCATAGCGCTCCAAAACAGTTGCATTTCTATGAGCCCTAGCAAGTTGCCATCCTATTTCTAAGTGCTCAATAGGCTGATAGTTCAATCCGATAGAACCGGCAAAGTTGAAAACTGCATCACTTACTTTGTCAAAAGGTGGCACCTCTTCCAAGTCCACTAAATTGGGATCCGGCTCTGTGGTAAAAAATCTATTCGATACACTTGCTGTCCAGTCCTGCTCTACTCTGGCTCCTAACTGAAGGTTCAAATTTCTTGTTAAAGGAACCTCCTGAAAAGTAAACAAAGCTAAATTTACAATGTCTTCCCCTGGATGATAGGCTTCAATTCCATCTACTTCCTGATATCTCATATGTAGGTTTGCACCGAGGACTCCTCTGTCAAATATAAAGAATGGCCTGTGCATTAATAGTGCTGTAGAACTAAACGTACGGGTTTTAATTTCCAATTCCAGTTCTTCTGGTAGTGGATCAGGCATTCCTTCCTCTTGCTCAGAATATGAAAAACTGGCTCTGAATTCCAATTCATCAAAAAAGCCGTTTAGTTTTTGATTGGCAAATCCCTGTACATTGTATCTAAAAATACGGATCTCCATATCCGGTTCTTCTTCAATAAAAAAACCTGGATTATCGGGATCAGACTCACTGGCAAATTCGGGTATCCCATAGTGGTTCTGATAGTATCTTGCGGAAAGTCCACCTCGGAATCCATTCTTTTGGTAGCCCCATCCCAATGATGCATTATAAGAATCGAGTCGAGTATTGTTGATGGTTTCATTTGGTGTTTTCCCATCGCCTGCTGTCCTGTACAAAACCCTTCCGGAAACAGCGTGGTTTTCACCTCCATAAATCAAACCAAAAGAACCGGATAGTAAATTGTTGTTTGATGCAGTATGTAAGGCAGCACCACCTCCCAGTCCTTGACTCCATGATCTTGGAGCATCTTCAGTAAACATATTAATCACTCCACCCAATGCGCTTGAACCATACAATAAACTAGCAGGTCCGCGAACAACCTCTACTCTACTCAAGCCCAAAGGGTCCAAGGTAATGGCATGATCGGGCGCAGTGCTCTGAATATCTCCCATCCGCTCACCATTTTCGAGAACTACTAGACGCTCACCATCAAACCCACGAATAACAGGACGTGAAGGACCGCCACCGAAAGATCGCGAACTTAGACCGGGTTCTCCATCAAGCATATCACCTAGAGAAAGATTTGCTCTCGCAGCCAATTGATTAACTGTGTAAGCCTGGGCAGATTGATAATTAGCAGATGAACCGGTAGGAGTAGCAGTTACCACTACCTCATCTGTTCTAAAAAAATCCTGCTCTAATTCTACCACAAGTTGATCTGCTGTAGAAAGTGGAAATGAGACCTCTTTATCAACACTTAAATATCCAAGATAACTGAATCTCAAAGTATAGGTACCGGGTTCAAGACCTCTTAAGGTGAATTCACCGTTTAAGTTGGTGGTAGTGCCTCTTCTAAGTTCTTCAATATATACTGTAGCACCAATTAATGGAAAACCTCTTTTATCTAACACTTGACCGATAAGCTGATCGTCCCCATTAACGATCTCCTCATTTTGACCGAAGGCAAACATATCAGTTGAACTGATTGTAAAAAACAAACTCGTAAAAACGTAAATAATTAATCTCATATCGCATTATATTTTTTTATTTGGAAAACATAGCAGCATCTGCTATTCTAAAAGACAACGCAAAGGTAGATCTCACTGCATGGGAATGCAGTTAGAGACCTCTTAGAATTATTTTAGAAATTTCTAAGAAAAATATTAGAGAATTATTAGAAAAATGAAATAATAGTCATACTGAAGTACACAAGCAAGGGGAAGCACAAAAATTTTTATCCGAAGAAATTGTGGCCCAATTTTGAGGATAATAAATTTCGAGCATTTTCAATTATAGCCGACAGTTTGGCTTTGCAGTAGAAATTTTCTGATTAATTCGGGTTAATATAACTATGCGGAACCTCATTCGTATTAGGATTGTCGGTTTCTTCTATGAATCCATCGTTATTTTTATCTTCAAAAACGACGACGACGTTGCCGAGGTGATCATGCAGGTGATATTGTTTCCTGATGTCATTGCCATCAAAAAGCATCCTGCCATCGCCAAAGTTATACGCTTTGGGAGTGAAGGTGGAGGAGAAATTCCCAACGCCTTCGTATTCAAGTTCCATGCCCATGAAATACAAGCGGGTCAGTTCAGATGGGTATCCGGTAGACGGGTCATCATATTCATTGACCGTCATAATCTTACTGCCTCCCGTACTATAGTAAGTGGTTTGGCTGCCAAAATCGGAACTCAGCACGCCCGGTAGATTGATGGGGTTGTACTCTATTGTCAGATCGTTAAGGGTGGAGGTGATCATATTGCCTCGGGAGTCGTAGGTGTATGGTGTTGACAAAAACATAGTTTAAAGATAGAATAAAGTTTTACTTCCACAATAAAACTGTGGAAAACTAGTCCATTAAAGATGGTTCACTAAACTTAAATCAAGCCTTCTCTCCTAAAAAGCTTTAACAAGTCATCTTCGCTTAGTTCCGTAACCTCGGAAATAATTGGAATGGCAATTCCCTTTTTAAAAAAACCAATGGCAGTTCTCTCTATTCCTTTCTCTATTCCTTCCTC